>DAOLKI010000369.1:0-2084 GCA_035331665.1 Rhodocyclaceae bacterium | reverse complement strand
GGCGGCTTGCCGGAGATGTCGTAGACCACGCGGTTGATGCCGCGCACCTCGTTGATGATGCGGTTGGAGACGCGCGCGAGCAGTTCGTGGGGAAGTTCGGCCCACTTGGCCGTCATGAAGTCCGAGGTCTGCACGGCGCGCAGGGCCACCACGTACTCGTAGGTGCGCCCGTCGCCCATGACGCCGACGCTCTTCACCGGCAGGAAGACCGCGAAGGCCTGGCTGGTCTTCTCGTACCAGTCGGCGCCGCGCAGCTCGTCGATGAAGATGGCATCGGCCCGGCGCAGCAGGTCGGCGTAGTCCTTCTTCACCTCGCCCAGGATGCGCACCCCGAGGCCGGGCCCGGGGAAAGGGTGGCGGTAGACCATGTCGTGGGGCAGGCCCAGGGCGGTGCCCAGTTCCCGCACCTCGTCCTTGAACAGTTCGCGCAGGGGCTCGAGCAGCTTGAGATTGAGCGTCTCCGGCAGGCCGCCCACGTTGTGGTGGCTCTTGATCGTATGCGCCTTCTTGGTCTTCGCACCGGCCGACTCGATGACATCGGGGTAAATGGTGCCCTGGGCGAGCCATTTCGCCTTGGGCAGCTTCGAAGCCTCGGCCTGGAAGACCTCCACGAACTCCCGGCCGATGATCTTGCGCTTCTGCTCCGGGTCCGACACCCCGGTCAGGTGCCCGAGGAACTGGTCCGAAGCGTCCACGTGGATCACCTTGACGCCCAGGTTGCGGGCGAAGGTCTGCATCACCTGCTCGCCTTCGTTGAGGCGCAGCAGGCCGTTGTCCACGAAGACACAGGTGAGCTGGTCGCCGATGGCCCGGTGCAGCAGCGCCGCCACTACGGAGGAATCCACGCCGCCGGAAAGACCCAGGATCACCTCGTCCCGCCCGACCTGGGCGCGTACCTTCTCGACGGCCTCCGCCACGTAGTCCGGCATGTTCCAGTCGTGGCCGCAGCCGCAGATGTCGTGAACGAAGCGCGCGACGATGTCCCGGCCCTTCAGCGTATGGGTCACCTCGGGATGGAACTGGACGGCGTAGAAGCCGCGCTCCTCGTCGGCCATGCCGGCGATGGGGGTGGCGTCGTTGCTGGCGATCAGCTTGAATCCCGGCGGGATCGCGGTGACCTTGTCGCCGTGGCTCATCCACACGTCGAGCAGGCCGTGGCCTTCCGCGTTGCTGCGATCCTGGATGCCATGGAAGAGCCTCGAATGGCCCCGGGCACGGATCTCCGCGTAACCGAATTCCCGCTTGTGGGCACCCTCCACCTTGCCGCCCAGTTGCGCCGCCATCGTCTGCATGCCGTAGCAGATGCCGAGCACCGGCACGCCCAACGCGAAGACCGCGTCCGGCGCCTTGGGCGTCTCGTCCTCGTAGACCGAGTTGGGTCCCCCGGAGAGGATGATCCCCTGGGGCGCGAATTCACGGATGAAGTCGTCCGTGACGTCGTTGGGATGCAGCTCGCAATAGACCTGTTGCTCGCGCACGCGGCGGGCAATCAGCTGGGTGTATTGGGAACCGAAATCGAGGATGAGGATCTTCTGATGGGCCATGGCAACGGAGTGGAGAGTCGAGAGTGGAGGGTCGGTAGGGCGATGAAAGGCCTATCACCGGTCGAGGGAATTTTGCATGCCGCGCATCATGCGCCATAGTTCGTCGATGAGATCTTCCATTGGATGGGCGGCTTCCGCCGAACAATATCCGAGTTGAGATGCGAGGATGACCTGCGTTTGAACCACCGACAGGGACCCCGGGCGATCGCGAGAAAGCGGTCGAAGTCTCCCGGAGTCTCGCGTCCGTGACCTTCCGCGATGTTCGACGGAACGGAAACCGCCGACCGGCGCAACTGGACCTTGCGGCCGAACTGTTCCGCGGCCGGGAATGCTTCGGACAGCCCATAAGCAAAACGGGCGATTTCCATCGCCCGCTGGCAGATCAACAGATCGCGAAAATCACGAATCCGGTTCCGCGCGGGATTCACCGTTCGCGACTCCCGGCTCTCCACTCGCCACTCCCGAATCAATCCATGTGGTAATTGGGCGCTTCCTTGGTGATCTGCACGTCATGGACGTGGGACTCCCGGATGCCGGCGG
>DAOLKI010000368.1:0-2084 GCA_035331665.1 Rhodocyclaceae bacterium | reverse complement strand
CGTTCATGGCGGCGGTGAAGAACCGGTAGCCGTTCCTTCCCTTCTGCTTCGCCTGGTACATGGCCGTGTCGGCATTCTTCAGAAGGTTTTCCACATCGCGGCCGTCCTGGGGATACAGGGCGATGCCGACCGAGGCCGTGACCGTGAGTTCATGGTCCCCGATCGTGAACGGTGCCGCGAGGCGATCGAGCAGCTTGGCGGCCAGCTCGGCGATGCCCAGCGGCTCGGCGTCGGACACGAGCATGACGAATTCATCGCCGCCGAGGCGCGAGATCGTGTCCGAACGGCGGACGCCGGCGATCAGGCGTTCCGCCACGGCGGCCAGAAGCCGGTCCCCGAAGGAATGGCCCAGCGAGTCGTTCACGTTCTTGAAGCGGTCCAGGTCCACGAACAGCAGCGCCACGGAACTGGCCTCCCGGTCCGCGCGGGCGAGGGCCAGTTCGGCCCGGTCCTTGAGCAGGGCCCGGTTGGGCAGGCCGGTGAGGACGTCGTAGTAGGCGAGCCGGCGGATCTGCTCCTCGGCGGATTTCAGGTCGGTCAGGTCGACCAGCGTGCCCACGGAGGCGGGCTTGCCGCCGAAGGTGCTCGGCGCGCCGAGGATGGTGCCCGGGAAGGTGGAGCCGTCCTTGCGCAGGCAGGTGATCGTATAGGGCCGGCCCTTCTCGCCGGCGGCGCGCCGGCGCATCTGGTCGAGCACGAAATCGCGCTCCTCCGGGATGATCAGGTCCAGCGGGCCCATGCGGTCCACCAGGTCTTCGTCCCGGTAGCCGAACCATTGGCACAGGACCGGATTCACGTACTTGAACTTGAAGTCCTGCAGGACGAACACGCCCACCTGGGCGGCACCCATCGTCGCACGGAACTGGGCATCGCGCTCGGCGGCCTCGGCCTCCCGGGCCTTGCGCTCGCTGGTGTCCTCGATGGCGACGAAGCGGGCCTGCCGGCCATCCCAGTTCACCAGGGTGCTGAAGGTCTGGACAGGAAACTTCTGGCCCCCCTTGCGCCGGTGCTGCCACTCGGCGCGGGCCCATTTTTCGTGGCGCACCCGGGCGATGAAGGCGGTTGCCGTGGGCAGGTCCTCGGGATCGTAGAAGGCGGCGACGGTGAGCCCCTTCATTTCCTGGCGCGAATAGCCGTAGCAGCGCTCGGCCGGTTCGTTGAACTCGAGGATTTCCAGCGTCTCGGGGTCGAAGACGACCACCGGCAGCGGGAACAGCGAAAGCTGTTCGGGGGTCAGTTCGGTTGCCGGGATGCCGGCAGCGCTTTCCGCCATGGGTGCGGTCTCGGGAACCTGAGGGTGAAGGAAGTGTAGGGCAAAAAAAGCCGCCCCAAGGCGGCTTTTGCGGGAAGGCGGCGGAAGAGCTCGCGCCCCTGCGGACGCCGGACGTCAGAGGCCGCGCGCCAGGGCGTGCAGGCGCGCGATGCGCTCCTCGGTGGCCGGGTGCGTGGAGAACAGGCCGCGCAGGCCGCCGCCGGAGAGCGGGTTCATGATCATCATCTGCGCCGTCTCGGGGTGCGCCTCGGCCGTCGGCATCGCGATGCCGCGAGCATAGGCGTCGATCTTCGCCAGCGCGTCTGCCAGCGCGTTGGGGTCGCCGGAGATCTGCGCGCCGCCGCGGTCCGCCTCGAATTCGCGGGCCCGCGAGATGGCCATCTGGATCAGGCTGGCAGCCAGCGGCGCGAGCAGCGCCACCAGGATGCCGGCGACGGGATTGGCGGGACGGCCATCCTCGTCCCGGCCGCCGAAGAACATGGCGAAGTTCGCCAGGGCCGAGATCGCGCCCGCCATGGTGGCGGCGATGGTGGAGATCAGGATGTCCCGGTGCTGCACGTGGGCCAGTTCGTGGGCCATGACGCCGCGCAGTTCGCGGGCCGAGAGCATCTGCAGGATGCCGGTGGTGGCCGCCACCGCCGCGTGCTCCGGGTTGCGCCCGGTCGCGAAGGCGTTGGGCTGGGCCTCGTCGATGATATATACACGCGGCATGGGCAGGCCGGCGCGTCCGGCCAGTTCGCGGACCATGTTGTAGAGGTAGGGGCTGGAGGCCTCGTCCACCTCCTGGGCGTTGTACATCCGCAGGACCATC
>DAOLKI010000367.1:0-2290 GCA_035331665.1 Rhodocyclaceae bacterium | reverse complement strand
AGGTGCGGCATGAGGGCCCCGCGAAAAAAGACACGGCGGCCGGTGCCGCCGTGGTCGTGTCTGGAGGCGATATTATAACCGACCACCTTTTCGGATCGCCACGACAGAAGGGTTCCGGGGCATGCGCATCGCCGTCTTCAACCAGAAGGGCGGGGTCGGCAAGACCACCACCGCCATCAACGTCGCCGCCGCCCTCGCCCGGCGCGAGAAGCCGGTCCTGCTCGTGGACCTGGACCCCCAGGCGCACCTGACCGGCATCTTCGCCAACGGCCCTCCCCCGGTCGCGGACACCGTCTTCGCCCACTACCAGCACAACCGGCCCCTGCGCGAGATCGTGCGCCCCTGGCCGGGGATCGGCAGTTTCCTCGCCGCCCATCCGGAACTCATCAAGGTGGATTCGGTGTTCGGCAAGGGCCCGAACATCCTCAACAAGCTGAACGAGGCCCTCAACGTCCTCGGCGAATCGGAACCGTTGCCGGAGAAGAGGACGGTCATCATCGACTGCTGCCCCTTCCTCGGCGTGCTTTCGCTGAACGCGGTGTTCGCCGCGGACCGGTTGCTGGTGCCGGTGTCGTCCGACTTCCTGAGCCTGCGCGGCGCCCTGCAGATCGAGCGCACCCTGAAGGCGCTCGAGCCGGTGCTGCGGCGGCGGATAGACCGGCGTTACCTGCTCACCCGCTTCGACCGTCGCCGACGCATGAGCTACGACATCCTCGAGCGGCTGCGGGAACAGTTTCCCGGGGAGGTCTGCGCGGCGGTGATCTCGGAGAACGTTTCGGTCGCCGAGGCGCCGGCCTACAACCGGGACATCTTCACCCACGCCTCCGGCAGCCGCGGCGCGCAGGATTACGCGGCGCTGACCGAGGAACTGCTCGCCTGCGGATTCGTTTGACCGCGCGGGGTGCGGCGGATCCCGGCCGGAGGCCACCCGTCACCGGGTGATCAGGTTGGCCACGTCCTCGAAACTGGCCGGCGGCGTGCGCACGCCGCCGCGGTGGCAGATGCATTCCAGCACTTCGCAATCCCGGTACATCTGGCGCAGTTTCCGCTCGGCGTCGGCGACGCTGCGGCCGTGGATCATCAGGTTCTCGACGACCACGCCTACCCGGGTCTTGATGCGGAAACCGAACTTGGTCAGCGTGGGGGGCTGCATGGAAACCCCTTTTCCTTCAGTCGGATGTTCCGAGTATATGCACGCGATTCTAAAAAAGCAATCCAGCCTATTCAATTCATTGGATTTTTCCGAAACACCCCGGGCGGGGACCTGCGGATGCCGTCCCCCCATGCCGCCAGGGCGCCGCAGTCGCGGACGCGAGGCCAGTCTTAGGTCTGATATAATTCATCTTTCCCTTGAGTCCAATCCGGAATTTCGAGGGCGGCGTCTCCAAAAGCGATGCCCGGCCTTGCCCCGGCTCCCCTTCGGCCCCACCCCGGCCCATCAGCAACCGGCATGTACAACCTGCACGCGGAAAGTTTCGTGATCGTCGGCGTGACCCTCGCGGGGCGCCGTTTCCGTCCCAGCGACTGGGCCGAACGCCTCTCCGGCGTCATGTCCGCGTTCGGTGCCGAACGGCGCCTCGGCTACTCCCCTTATGTCCAGCCCGGCAACACCGAGGGAGAGAAATGCGTGTTCGTGAATGCGCGCATCCGTGACATCGAGCCGATGGCCTACACCTTCCTGGTCCATTTCGCCCGCGACAACGAACTGAAGGTCCTGGCCTGGTCGCCCGACTGACGGGCGGCACGGACTGCCGTCGCCCGGAAAACGAAAAAGCCGCCCGGAGGCGGCTTTTGTTCAGGGGCGGCGCGGGCCGACGCTGCTCAGAGCGCCTTGATGGCGGCCGACAGCCGGCTCTTGTGCCGCGCGGCGGCGTTCTTGTGCATGATGTTCTTGTCGGCGATGGAATCGATGACGCTCTGGGATTCCTTGAATACCGCCTGGGCGGCGGCCTTGTCGCCGGCCGCCACGGCCTTGCGCACCTTCTTGATCGCGGTGCGCAGCGTGGAGCGCAGACTCATGTTGTGGGCGCGCTGCTTGACGGCTTGACGGGCGCGTTTGCGGGCTTGGGCGCTGTTGGCCATATCTCGGTACCGAAGGCGGGTCAGGAAAAGCGCGCGATTATAGGGGGTTCCCTCCCCCAATGCAACAAGTCGGCGAAGGGAGGAAACCGATACCATTGCCCCCCGTGAATCTGCTCAAGGCACTGGCCACCGTCAGCGGCATGACGCTGCTGTCCCGCATCCTCGGCTTCGTCAGGGATTTCATCGTGGCGCGGGTCTTCGGCGCCGG
>DAOLKI010000366.1:0-2424 GCA_035331665.1 Rhodocyclaceae bacterium | reverse complement strand
TGGTCGCCGTCGCCTCGGGCGCGAACATGAACTTCGACCGCCTGCGCTTCGTGGCCGAGCGCGCCGAGGTGGGCGAACAGCGGGAGGCCGTCCTCGCCGTGACGCTCCCGGAAAAGCCGGGCAGCTACAAGAAATTCGTCGCCTTGATCGGCAGCCGCAACATCACCGAATTCAACTACCGCTTCCACGATCCGAAGGAGGCCCACGTCTTCGTCGGCATCCAGGTCGCCAATCGCGCCGAATCCCTGAAATTCATCGACCAGCTGCGCAAGCACGGTTACGCGACCCTGGACCTGACGGATGACGAGATGGCCAAGCTGCACGTGCGCCACCTGGTGGGCGGCCACGCGCCCCAGGCCGACCACGAACTCCTCTACCGTTTCGAGTTCCCCGAGCGCCCGGGCGCGTTGATGAACTTCCTCAATCGCATGAGTGCCGGGTGGAACATCAGCCTCTTCCACTACCGCAACCACGGGGCGGACTACGGGCGGGTCCTGGTCGGCATGCAGGTGCCGCCGCGGGAGATGAAGGAGTTCCGGGCTTTCCTGAAGAACCTCGGCTACCGCTATTGGGACGAGTCGAAGAACCCTTCCTACGGGCTCTTTCTCGGCTGAAGACCGTGCGCCATCCCGCCCCGTCGCACGCACGGGCCTTGCCCGCGGGCGACGACCTCCGGCGACGCCTCCAGGCAGGCCCGACGGACTCCCCGCCGCCGCCCCGTCCCGTCGCATCCCGGGACGGGGTCGGCGAGCGGCGCCGAATGGCCCGAGTCCGGACGTGAGCTTCGACTTCGACGCGCCCATCGACCGGGCCGGCGGGCCGTTCCGGGACAGCACCAAGTGGAACAAGTACGCGGGTCGCGACGTGCTGCCCCTTTGGGTGGCGGACATGGACTTCGCGGCCCCGCCGCCCGTCATCGACGCCCTGCACCGGCGGGTCGCCCACGGTGTCTTCGGATACGGGCAGCCCTGGACGTCGCTGCACGAGGCCGTGCTGGCGCACCTCGACCGGGAGTATGGCTGGCGGATCGATCCCGCCTGGATCGTCTGGCTGCCCGGCCTGGTGACGGGACTGGCCGTCGCCTGCCGGGCGACGGGGAGCGCCGGGGATGCCGTATTCACGGCGACGCCGGTCTACCCGCCCTTCCTGCACGTTCCCGGCGAAGCGGGACGCCGGTGCGCGACCACGCCACTGGTCCGCGGCGAGGAACGGTGGGAGTGGGATTTCGCGGCGACGGAAGCCGAATTGCGGGATTCCAGGCCGTCGCTCTGGCTCTTCTGCCATCCCCACAACCCCGTGGGCCGCGCCTGGTCGGACGGCGAGCTCGAGCGCGTGGCGGCCCTGGCCGAGCAGCACGACCTCGTGGTCTGCTCCGACGAGATCCACTGCGACCTCCTGCTGGAACCCGCCGCGCGCCACCGGCCCCTGGCCAGCCTCGGGCCGGAAATCGCGCGGCGCACGATCACCCTGATGGCGCCCTCGAAGACCTTCAACGTGCCGGGATTGGGTTGCGCGTTCGCCGTGATCCCCGACCCGCGCCTGCGCCGCGATTTCCGCACGGCGATGCACGGCATCGTGCCCCACGTGAACATTCTCGGGCTGGTGGCCTGCGAGGCGGCCCTGCGGGAAGGCGGCGCCTGGCGGCGGGAACTCCTGGCCTACCTGCGCGGCAACGCGGCGGCCGTGTCCGCCTGGGTGGCGCGCCAGCCGTCTCTGGCCACGACTGCGGTGGAAGCCACCTACCTGGCCTGGATCGATGCCCGCCGCATGGCGGTGGAACAGCCGGCCCGCCATTTCGAGGCCCACGGCGTCGGGCTTTCGGACGGCGCCGATTTCGCGGCGCCGGGTTACGTGCGCCTGAATTTCGGTTGCCGGCGGGAACTGCTGGACGCCGCTCTGGCGCGGATGGAAACGGCGCTGCTCAGTTCCTGACGAAGTGGCGCACACCGGCCTCGGTCACGATGGCATCCATCGGGACGTCGTGGCCTTGCGGATGGACGGTGGACACCCGCCCCAGTTCGAAACCGACGCCGATGGCCCTGGGCCGGGGTGACAGCGTGGCCAGGGTGCGGTCGAAAAACCCGCCGCCGTAACCCAGACGGTAGCCGGCCTCGTCGAAGGCCACCAATGGAACGAGGACGACCTCGGGCACGGCCGTCTCGCCGGCCCGCGGAACGGGGATTCCATAGAGATCCGTGGTCATCGGCGCGCCGGGAACCCACGGACGGAAGTGCAACGGGGCGGCGTTGCGGTCGGCGACCGGCAACGCGGCGCGCCAGCCGCGGGCCATTAGGCGCTCAACGAAGGGTCGGGCGTCGAATTCGCCCTTCATGGGCCAACAGAACGCGATCACCGTCGGGCGATGTCCCTTCAGGGCTTCGGCGAGGTGTCCTTCGATCCTGGTGGCGAGGAGTGCGCGTTCCG
>DAOLKI010000365.1:0-2438 GCA_035331665.1 Rhodocyclaceae bacterium | reverse complement strand
GCGGCGTTCTGGGCGGCGATCAGGATGGCCGCCGCTTCGGCGACCTCGGCGAAATCGGGGCGCATGGCATCGACGATGGGCTGGATCTGGCTCGGATGGATGCTCCACATGCGCAGGAAGCCGAATTCCCGGCGGGCCCGGCGCGCGTCCTCCCGGACCACGCCGGTGTCGCGGATCTCCGTGGTCACGTTGTGGGACGGTACGACCCCGTTGCCCAGGGCCGCGGCGGCGATCTCGCACTTGGCGCGGGCGATCAACGGGTGCTCGAACTGGCCGGGGGAGCGCATGGCCGCGGCGGGAACCGCGCCATGGTGGGCGCTGACGAAATCCATCAGCCCGAAGTCGATGGATTCGACCTCCGGCAATCCGGCGATCTGCCAGGCCTCGCGTAGCGCGCCGGGGGTCTCGATCAATACATGCACGGGGATGCGGCGCTCCACGCCGTAGCGTTGCCGTGCTTCGGTCAGGGCGGAGATCTGTGTCAGGGCATCGTCGGCGCAGGTCACCTTGGGCAGGACGACATAGGCCAGGACGCTGCCGGCCCGGGAGACGAGGATTTCGATTTCCTCACGCCAGGCGGCATGGGTGACGTCGTGGATGCGCGCGCCGAGGCGGCCGTGGCGGTTGGCCGCGTCCAGCATCAGGCCGGCGATCATGGTCGCGTGGGCGGCCTCGCCGCCGGCCGACGCGCCGTCCTCGCAGTCGCCGGTGACGTCGAACACGGGCCCCATCTCCTGCTGCAGCTGCAGGGCCTTGCGGATCAGCTTTTCGGAGCCTGCGTAATGCTCGCAGGCGGCCAGGGCGGGGAAGGGTTTGCTGCCCTCGTAAAGGACGGCGGCGGGATGGAGATGCGCGCCCACCTGGCCTGCCGTCCCTATCCCGCCTGTGTCCGCTTGCGTCAGCCGAAGAGGTGCTTGACGCCGTCGCGCTCTTCCTGAAGTTCCTTCAGGGTGAAGTCCATTTTCTCGCGCGAGAAGGCGTCGATCTCGAGGCCCTTGACGATTTCCCACTTGCCGTTGGCGCAGGTGCACGGCATGCCGTAGATCATGCCCTCGGGAATGCCGTAGGAACCGTCCGAGACGACGCCCATGGTGACCCAGGCGCCGTTGGTGCCCAGGTTCCAGTCGCGCATGTGGTCGATCGCGGCATTGGCGGCGGAGGCGGCGGAGGAGAGGCCGCGGGCCTCGATGATGGCGGCGCCGCGCTTGCCGACCTTCGGGATGTATTCGTTCCTGTACCAGGCTTCGTCGTTCACCAGGGCGGGGGCGGCTTGGCCTCCGACCGTGGCGAAGCGGATGTCCGGATACATGGTCGGGGAGTGGTTGCCCCAGACGACCATGTTCTTCACGTCCGTGACCGCGGCCTTGGTGCGGGCGGCGAGCTGGGAGATGGCGCGGTTGTGGTCCAGGCGCATCATCGACGTGAATGCGGACTGGGGCAGACTCTTCGCCGTGTTCATGGTGATCAGCGAATTGGTGTTGGCCGGGTTGCCGACGACGATGAGTTTCAGGTCGCGGGCGGCGACTGCATCGATGGCCTTGCCCTGCTCGGTGAAGATCTTGGCGTTCTCGAGGAGCAGGTCCTTGCGCTCCATGCCGGGGCCGCGGGGCTTGGCACCCACCAGCAGCGCCTGGCTCGCATCCTTGAACGCAACCTTGGGATCGGAGGTGCCGACCATGTCCGCGAGGAGGGGGAAGGCGCAATCCTCCAGTTCCATCATCACGCCCTTCAGGGCCTGTTGGGCCTTATCGATGGGCAGTTCCAGCATCTGCAGGATGACGGGCTGGTCCTTGCCGAGCATCTCGCCGCTGGCGATGCGGAACAGCAGGGCGTAACCGATCTGACCGGCGGCGCCGGTGACGGCGACACGTACGGGGGCTTTGGCCATGGAGGGACTCCTTGTGAGTGAAGGTCGGGTGGGTTTCCGGCAACACGTGGCGGGATCGCGGATTCGCGCGCTCCCCCCGGCGCTGCGGGCCGGCCGGGGCAACTCACGGGAGCTTGCCGACGGCGGGCATCCGGGGAACGATCTTAGTCTTTTCTATTGCGCCGTGTCAATAGCTATCTAATATCTTATATAAGACATAAGATGACCTATGGACGAAAAGGTTTTTCTATGGTCCAATACACGCCATGGCGCAGGTTTCCCCCACCTTCAGTCCCCTGTATCGCCAGATCAAGAGCCTGATTCTGCAGGCGCTTGAGGCGGGGGAATGGCGCCCCGGCGAGGCCATCCCGAGCGAGACCGAACTGGCCGGGCGCTTCAGCGTCAGCCAGGGCACCGTGCGCAAGGCCATCGACGAAATGGCCTCGGAAAACCTGCTCGTCCGCCGCCAGGGCAAGGGCACCTTCGTCGCCACGCACAGCGACCCCCGCGCCTTCTTCCGCTTCCTGCGCCTCGTGCCCCTGAACGGCGGCATCGAGCAGAGCCGCAGCGT
>DAOLKI010000364.1:0-2467 GCA_035331665.1 Rhodocyclaceae bacterium | reverse complement strand
ATGGCGCCTTGACGCCGTGCTTCATCTGGCGCTGCATGTGGTCGGAAATCAGCTTCGAGGCGCGCTGGGCCACCTCGGCGTAGGTCTTGGCGATTTCCTTCGGGTCGGGCAGTGCGGACTTGGTGTCCTCGGTCTGGGACATGGAACTCTCCTTGTGCGTGGTTTTAGTTCGGGACTGCATATCGGCTGATGCCGTTCTCGGTCGCGCAGCGCAGGCGTTGCGCATGTTCTAGGTATTTCAGGTGGGCGATGGTCTCGCCCATGGCGAACATCGTCTGGTGGGCGTCTCCCAGTTCCCGCTGGAAGATTACCGGGATCAGGTCGGCCGCGGTTTTCGGCGCCTCGCAGGCGGCGACCAGCTCGGCACAACGGGCTTCGTGATGGGCCTCCAGTTCCGCGATCCGGACGTGCAGGCCGCGGAATGGCCGGCCATGGGAGGGAAACACGAGGGTATCCGCCGGCAGCGCCTTCAGCCGTTGCAGCGAATCCAGGAACAGCCGCAACGGGTCCCCGTCCGGATTGGAAGCCACCGCGCTTATGTTGGTGGAAATGCGCGGCAAGAGCATGTCGCCGGAGATCAGGATGCCGAGTTCGGCGCAATAGAGGCTCATGTGCTCGGGGGCGTGGCCATGGCCGACCATGGTCCGCCAGGCGCGGCCGCCTATGACGATGTCTTCGCCGTCGAAAAGCCGCCGGTAGGTGGTCGGCACGGCCGGCACGCCCTTGCCGTAGGAATTGCCGCGCACGGCCAGGGCCTCCAGCCGGGCGGTGTCCAGACCGTGGCCTTGGAAGAACTGCAGCATGGCGGGGATCGAGTAGCTGGCGATCTGGTGGCGGATCATCTGGGAAGTCGTGTATTCCCCCTGGCTGATCCATAGCGTGGCGCCGGTACGCTCCGCCAGCCAGGCCGCCAGGCCCAGGTGGTCCGGATGAAAATGGGTGACGATGATCCGGGACAGGGGATGACCGGGCAGCAGCTTGCGCCAGGAGTCCTGCAGCGTCTCCATCGCGATGCCGGTGTCCACGGCGGTCCATGTGTCGCCGTCAGCCAGCAGCCACAGGTTGATGTGGTCGAGCGCGAAGGGCAGGGGCATGCGCACCCAGCGCACTCCGGGGACGATTTCCTCGCTGCCACCGGCTTCGGGAAGCCGGCCATAGGGATACTCGATCGCGTCCATGGACTGTCCGGGGCGTCGCCCCGACCCTCGAAATCCGATTTAAACTGCGCGGGAATCTTCGCCGTCCCGGGCCCTGCCCGAGTCCTGCGTTCCGGACGGGATCGGGTGCCTCTCTCTTTTTTGCGGCGAAGCAACATTCTATCCGATTTCACCGGGCCGACGGGCATGAGCCAGGAACCCACGTTCACCATCACGGAACTGTCGCGGGAGTTCGGAATCACCCCGCGGGCGATGCGGTTTTACGAGGACCAGGGACTGGTCTTCCCGCGCCGCGAGGGCATGCAACGCATCTACAGCAAGCGGGACCGCACCCGTCTGAAGCTGGCTCTGCGTGGCAAGCGGCTGGGATTCTCCATCGCCGAAATCCGCGAACTCATCGACATGTACGACCGGGCCACCGACCAGAGCCCGCAACTCCTCAAGTTCCTCGATGGACTGGCCAGACGCCGCGCGGCTCTGGAGCAACAGCGGGAGGACATCGAGGCGGTGCTGGCCGAGATCGCCAACGCCGAGCGCCAGTGCCGGGAGATCCTCGAGGGCAAGAAGGGGTCCGGCGGAGGGCGCCCGCGCCGGGTGGCCTGATCCCGGAACTCATTAAACGCGCGAGCTTGACGTTTACGTAAACGTCAACTTAGAATCCGCGGCGGACGAAACGCGGAACACGGAGGATCGCATGGAGGTTCACGCCCGGCGGGCGACCCGCTTCGAGCCCAGGGACCCCGCCTGGGAGGCCAAGGTGCGCGACAGCTTCGCGCGCCAGAAGGTGATGGCCTTCATCGGCGGCCAACTCACCGGGCTGGCGCCGGGCTGGTGCGAGATCCGCCTGCCGTACCGGGAGGAACTCACCCAGCAGCACGGGTTCTTCCAGGCCGGCATCATCGGGGCCATCGTGGACAACGCCGGCGGCTACGCCGGCTTCACCCTGATGCCGCCGGACACCGCGGTGCTCACCGTCGAATACAAGCTCAACCTGCTCGCCCCCGGCGATGGAGACCTGCTGATCGCCACCGGGGAGGTGCTGAAACCCGGCCGCAACCTCGTCATCACCCGTGGCGAGGTCTACGTCGAGAAGGACGGAAGGACCACCCATTGCGCCTCGATGCAGCAGACCCTCATGACCATGCACGGCAAATCTGACACGGAAGGATTGGGAAAATGATGACCGGCCTCGATTTCCACCTGGGCGAAACCATCGACATGCTGCGCGACTCGGTGCGCGCCTTCGCGGACAAGGAGATCGCGCCGCGCGCCGCCCAGATCGACCGGGACAACCTGTTCCCGGCCGACCT
>DAOLKI010000363.1:0-2519 GCA_035331665.1 Rhodocyclaceae bacterium | reverse complement strand
AGGCCGTGGCCGCGACGGCGGCCTGCAGCCACTGGAAGGCGAACGCGAGGAGGAACCTTGCGACGAGACGCGGGGCGATGCGGGGCCACGCCGCATCGGCCTCGAAACGCACGGGGCCGGAAATCGGCGCGCGCCCCCGCGCCGCCGCGTCGGGCTCTGCCGCATAGGCGCGCCGGAACGGCATCATGGTCATGGCGGCGAGTCGCTGGGCCAGCCGGGCCGCGATGGCCTCGGCGCGATACCCGAGCCAGGCCGGCCGGCGATCCCGCACCCCCGCCGCGAAGTTCCGCAACAGGTGGCCGAATGCCCGATGGCAGTCGGAGATCTGGGGCCGCGCCGCCGTCGCCGTCATGTCGTGGCGGCCGGCGAGGACCAGGCGGCGTCCACGTGGGACAGCGGAAGCGCGTTGAAACTCGTCTTGAAATCGCCCCGGTTCGGGGAATTGATGCCGCATACGTCGATCCGCACGAGGCCCCGTTCGTAGGCCCGCCGCACGCTGTCGAGGAAGGTGGCGGTGCCTCCGAACAGATGGCGGAATTCCGGGTGGTTGGCGCCGAACAGGTAGTAGGCGGTGCGCCGGTCGTTCAGGAACAGCGCGGCCGACACGGGTTCGCCGTGCCCGTTGCGGGCCAGGGACAGCCAGCCTCGCCCGTTGTCGAGGACGGCGGCGGCGATGCGCGGCAGGAGGATCGCTTCGGCAACGCCGCGCGCCAGGCCCTGCCGCTCGAATGTCATGCGGTGCAGCGCGTCCAGGGCCCCCACGTCCGTCCCGGTCTCCAGGCGCAATCCCTCCCGTTCCGAACGCCGGAACTCGTTGCGCCGGGTGGGCCGTATCGTCGCCAGATACGCTTCGAAATCCGCATGCGCGGAGAGATCGATCCATCCGTCCTGGCGGATCTGGAAACGGAACTGTCCCCGTTCGGGCTCGTGATAGTGAAACCACGCCAGCGCCCTCAGGTCGGCGAAACTCGGGTGCAGCCTGAAATGCAGCCGGTCGTGACGGCGCTCCAGGGCGCCGAGCAGGGCGGCGACGAGATCGATCCCCTCCTTCGCCCGGCGATGGGGTGGAAACCCGGCGAAGGATGCCGAGAAGAGCATCTGGGGGTGGAAGAACGGCATGCCGCGTCCCAGGGCCCGCCCGTCCGGGTCCACGCCTACGATGGCGCCGAGCAGGGGTCGGGCGCCGTCGCGGACCATCCACAGTTCATAGTCCGGCTCGTCCAGCAGATCCAGGAACCACGTGTAACAGAACACCGACTCCTGGGGCGAACCGGCGACGAAATGGTCCCACTCGGATTTATCCGCAACTCGTTCGGCTAGGTAGGTCAATCGTCCCTCATTCGGCCATGCGGAAATGCCGGCAATGGCCGGAAACCCGGGAACCCGCCCCGGCGCAGTCTGCACCCATACACGGCGGAAACCGAAAAACGCCTTCGCATGGGTCCAAAAAGTCTACCATTCGGGGTCGTTTGACGGCTCCCAAACGCCGCCTCCATTCGCAACTCGCCAAACTATCTGCACGGGATCATCCGCCCATGGACGAACTGACCAAGAAATCGATCATCGAGAACTACCGGGATCTTCATCGCCGACACGGCAGCGGGCCCCGCGTCGCTCAACTCAGCGCCGAAGGTCAGCGATTCCGTTTCGAAAAGCTGGCCGACATCGGAGACCTGGGCGGCAAGAGCGTCCTCGACATAGGCTGCAATCTTGGCGATTTCTTGCCCTACCTGAACGCCCGGTTCCAAGCCGTCGATTACACGGGAGTCGACATCGTCCCGGAGATCATCGAGGACGCGCGGAAGCGACACCCCGGAGCACGCTTCGTTTGCGCCGACGTCCTCGACGGCCAGTTTTCCGGAAGTTTCGACTATGTGTTCATCTCGGGTGTCTTCAACAATGCCATTCCGGATGGGACGCGATTCCTGAAGCGGCTGGTGGAGTTCGCCTTCAGGAGTTGCAGGCTGGGCGTGGGCTTCAACTTCATTTCGACGATCGTCAATTTCCGCGACAAGGAACTCCAGTACCACGATCCGGTCGAGGTGTTGTCGTGGTGCTTGCAGGATTTGACGCCGAAGGTATCCCTTTTCCACCATTACGCCCGCTGCGACGTGGCGGTGTTCGCGTACAAGACGGCATAGCTTTCGCGGCGCCGGAATGCTGACCATCCGGTGGCCGGCCTTCTCCCGATCCTTTGCGGGCACCCTCGCGCCGACCGTCAGGATGGCTCGCAGAGTTTCGCCACCGACGCGACCAACGCGGCGACCGCCCCACCTGGAGCATGCGTGTGGGCCCGGGGCGGGAACCGACGGCATTCACCCGCTGTTTTTCGCAATGCATCCCGTAGCTCGTCAAGGCGGGTCGCGGTGGGCAATCCGTCCAAAGGGCTGACCGGATTCCCCGTCGCGGACCCAAGGTCGATTCGCAATACGGCGCACCCTAGCATTGCGGCCTCGACGAGCAGCATGGTGGCCACGCCGCAGACCAGGTCGGCGGACAGGGCGGCCTCGAGGGGGTCG
>DAOLKI010000362.1:0-2536 GCA_035331665.1 Rhodocyclaceae bacterium | reverse complement strand
CTGGTTGATGCCGGCCTATTCCCTCCGGGCCGGCAGGGTGCTTAAATGCGCCTGCCCCCAAGGAGCAGGACGCCATGAAAGATCTTTCCGCCGAGAAGTCCGCCGCCGCCGACGAAATCAACAACCGGCTGTTCTTCCGCTTCTTTCAGGCCGCCAATACCCTCCACACGAAGGGCACCCAGGCCCTGGAGAAGGTCGGCGTGACGACCCAGCAGTGGTCCGTGCTCGGCGCCCTCTCCCGCCCCCAGGCGGCCGTAGGCATGACGGTCGGCGAACTCTCCACCTTCCTGCTGGTCAGCCGGCAAAACCTGACCGGCATCCTGGGCCGCCTGGAGCGGGACGGCTACATCAGCCGCGCCACGGCCGAGGACGACCGGCGCTCCCGCCGCATCCGCCTGACCCCGAAGGGCGAGAAGCTGTGGACCGCCCTGGACCCGCTGATCCGCGCCTTCTACGACCGGGCCCTGAAGGGACTCTCGTTCGACGACCGCCTCACGCTGATCCACTACATCAATCTCCTGCAGCGGAACATGTCGCAGATCTAGGGAGGCGGTGGTGCGGGGTAAGGAGGGATGGAGACCCATCCCCATCCCGCCCCTCCCCTCGAAGGGGAGGGAGAAGACTCCGGGACCTTGCCCGGTTGCCGGCACGCCCACCCCGGCCGTACTCGCCCGTCCCTCCCCTTCCAAGGGGTAGGACCGGAGGCGGATGGGGGATGAGTTGTCTGTGCAACGGGCCGAAACGCCGGATATCCGACCCGGTCCGAGCCAAGTGGACGGCGGCATGTTTCCCATTTGCGTATCGGAACGCCGGCGATGCCCGCCGCCGCACTAACCGACCAGCCGCCCGGCCTTCTGGCGGGCGATCAGCAGCTTCATGATCTGGGCCGTGCCATCGCCGATCTGCAGGCCGAGCACGTCGCGCAGCCGCCGCTCCAGGGGCAGGTCGGCGGAATAGCCGCCGTGGCCGTGGGTGAGCAGGCATTGCTGGATGACCTCCGCCGCCAGCTTGGGGCCCCACCACTTGCACATCGCCGCCTCCGCCGTGTGCGGCATCCCGTTGTCCTTGAGCCAGAGGGTGCGCAGGCACAGCCAGCGCGCCGCCTCGACCTGGGTTTCGGCTTCCGCCAGCGGGAACGAGACGCCCTGGTTGGCCACCAGCTTCTTCCCGAAGGCTTCCCGCTCGGAGGCATAGGCCCAGGCCTCGTCCAGCGAGGCGCGGGCCGCCGCGAGGCACTGCAGGCCGATCAGGGCACGGCTGTAATCGAAGCCCTGCATGACCTGCACGAAGCCGTCCCCTTCGCCGCCCAGGCGGTTCCGGGCGGGCACGCGGACGCCGTCGAAGAAGATGGAACCGCGGCCCACGGCCCGGGTACCCATGTCGTCGAAGGCGGTGCGCGTGATGCCCTTGGAATCCATGGGCACCAGGAAGGCGCTGATGCCGCGTCCGCCGGTGCCCGCTGCACCCGTGCGCGCGAACACTACCGCCACGTGGGCCTGCGTGGCGAGCGAAATGGAAGTCTTCTCGCCGTCCAGCACGTAATCATCGCCATCGCGCCGCGCCCGCAGGCGCAGCCGTGCCGCATCGGAGCCGGCATGGGGTTCGGTCAGGGCGATGGCGATCATGCGCTCGCCGCGGATCAGGGCGGGCATCCACTCTCCGGCCAGTTCCGGCGGCGCGTTGCGGACCAGGATCTGGCCGCAGAGGGATAGCAGCAGGTTGAGATATCCCACGTTGAGGTCGGCCCGCGAGATCTCCTCGATGATCAGGCCGCTGGTCACGGCGCCGACGCCCAGGCCGCCGTACTCCGGTGGGAATTCCGTACCCAGCAGTCCCAGGGACCCCATCTCGGCGGCCAGTTCCGGTTCTATGCGGCGGGCCTGTTCCCGGGCCCGGTAGCCCGGCGCGACCCGATCGGCGGCGAACCGCCGCGCCGTCTCGGCGCAGGCGAGCTGTTCGTCGGTGAAGGAGAAATCCATGGCGCGGGCTCCCTGGGAAGTCGATGGACGCAGTCTAGGGGCCCCCGCTTTTCGTGTCAATATATTTCCGTTTCTCCGGGCCAGACCGTCGCAGGAAGAGCCCGCCAGGACCATGGCCATCCTCGCATCTTCGGGCTGCCGGGATGATGCGGCGCACAATCCGGGCCCGAAAAAACGATTGCTTTTCTTGTAAATGTATTGTTTCATCTGCGCCGGGATACCCCACGCCATCCACGGCCCCTTGCGGGGCCATCCCAATAACAGGAGGAGACATGAATGGAAAGCTTCGCGGCGTGCTCGCCGCGCTGATCGCAGCAGGCGGACTGCAGGGCGCGGCGCCCGCGGTCGCCCAGGACAAGACCCAGTTCGTTCCCGTCGTCGGCTACCGCATCGGGCCCCTGGCCTCCATCGGCCAGACCTTCTACTCGGGGATGATCGATTACTTCAACCTGATCAACGAGAAGGAAGGCGGCATCAACGGCGTCAAGCTCTCCTGGGAGGAATGCGAGACGGAATACAACAATGCCAAGGGCGTCGAGTGCTACGAGCGCCTGAAG
>DAOLKI010000361.1:0-2557 GCA_035331665.1 Rhodocyclaceae bacterium | reverse complement strand
GGACCATCCACTCGCCCTTCGGCCAGATCCTCAAGGCGATCCGGGAGAACGAGGCGCGCGCCGTCTCGCTGGGCTACGACGTGGCGAAATACAAGCTGCTCGCCTTCGTGCTGTCGGCCGCCCTGGCGGGACTGGCCGGGGCGACCAAGGTGCTGGTCTTCAAGTTCGCAACCCTGACCGACGCCCATTGGCATACGTCCGGCGAGGTGGTGCTGATGACGCTGCTGGGCGGCATGGGGACGGTGCTCGGGCCGGTGGTCGGCGCCGGCATCATCGTGACCCTGCAGAACGAACTGGCCGACAAGGTAGGCTCCCTGGTCACGGTGATCATGGGCGCCATCTTCGTATTCTGCGTCCTGCTGTTCCGCCGTGGCATCGTCGGGGAACTGCAGGCGCTGTCCCAACGCCTGTTCGGCAGTCGCCGCTGAGACGTGGCGGGCCCGCGCGGGCCCGCCGACGGAGAGAAGTCAGCGCGCGTCCAGCCAGCACTCGATGCCAGTGGCATTGAGTTCGATGTCGGGGCGCATGAATTCCACCGCCGTGTCGCCGCCCAACGCCCATCCCTGGACCTGGGCCTCTTCCCGGACGATTTCCTCGATCGCCGCGACGAGGTGGCGGCGGCGATCCG
The DNA here is from genome assembly GCA_035331665.1 of Rhodocyclaceae bacterium. GTDB lineage: Bacteria > Pseudomonadota > Gammaproteobacteria > Burkholderiales > Rhodocyclaceae > JAEUNJ01. The sequence goes on along the minus strand of DAOLKI010000361.1, from coordinate 1,929 downwards.
GTCCCATCCTGTGGGCGGCGATTCCCGCCTGGGCGTGGGTGTCGATGAGCCGGTCCAGGTCGCCGGCCAGCCTGGGAATGTCGTTCATGCGGCTGTAATGGGTGACATAGACCGCCGGCGGCTGCAGGTCCGCAATGCGGTCCACGGAGCGTCGCAGGTCGTCCGGGTCGAACTGGGTCGGGGTCAGCGTGGGGAAGATGAATTCCCGGCCGTCGCGGCGCAGTTCGAGGAAGCCGAAGCCGAAGGTGTCACCCGTGAATATGTGGCCCGTGGCGCCGTCGCGGATGCAGACATGGTGCCGCGCGTGGCCCGGCGTATCGAGGAAATGCAGCGGGCGGTCGGCCAGCTCCAGGGTGATGCCCTCGGTGGCCTCGACGACCCGCTCGGCCGGGACCGGGGGAATGTCGCCGTACATGCGCCGGGCGGCGGCCTCGCCATAGACCTGGTAGGTGGCCTGCACCAGTTTCGACGGATCGATCATGTGCCGCGCGCCGCGCGGGTGCACGACGAGCCTTGCCCGCGGCAGGGCCTGCATCAGCGACCCGGCGCCCCCCGCGTGGTCCAGATGGACGTGGGTGAGAATCACGAAATCGACGTGTTCCCGGGGAATGCCCAGGCGCTCGAGGGTCTCCAGCACCCGCGGCACCGAGTCATTGACGGCCGTATCGACGACGGCGCAGCGGCCGCGCTCGACGACCAGGTGGATGGCATCCAGGCAGGGCCGGCCGAAGCCGGAATCGAGAGCGTAGATGCCGTTGCCGTGATCGGTCAGGATATCCATCGGGCGGAGCCTCCTCTGGTCGCCGTCAATCCGCAATCAATTCCGCGATCCGCTTCTTCGCCGCGTCCAGGTCGGCGTCGAAACCGTCGCAATGCATCAGCGTCACGCCGAAGACGTAGGCATAGAGCAGCACGCTGCGGGCCGCGGCCTCTCCGGTGGGGACGCCCCGGGCCAGAAACAGGCGCCGCGCGCAATCCAGGCGCACCGCGTCCACCTCCTCGACCACCGCGGCGGCCCGGGGATCGTGCCTTGCCCAGACCCGGAAGGCGCGCTCGATGGCGATGCCACGCCGGTTGCGGGCGGCCGAGTAGATGGCGATCGTGTGGCGGATCGCGGCCAGTTCCTCGCCCGGATCGGCCGCGGTCTGCTTGCGGATGTCGCGGATCCGGCCTTCCTTCCAGTCGTCCAGCACGGCGTCCAGGAGGTCGCGCCGGTCCTTGAAATGCCAGTAGAAGCTGCCCTTGGTGACCCCGAGACGCTTGGCGAGCACCTCGACGCGCAGGCCGTCCAGATTCTCATCGGCCAGGAGATCGATGGCCGCCTTGATCCAGGCAGCCCGGTCCAGCATCGTACGCGTCGGTTTCGTCGTGCTTTTTTCCATACGGTAGGGTATTGAAAATGGGGTCGGCTTGCGATAGGATAGCAGAAACCATACGGCACGGTATGGATGCTGCAAGCGGGTGGAAGGATTAAACTTCCGACAGATCAATCCGGGAATTTCCCCGACCAACATTAAGGAGAAACCCTTGAAAGTCCTCGTTCCGGTCAAGCGGGTGATCGATTACAACGTCAAGGTGCGGGTGAAGGGAGACGGGAGCGGGGTGGACCTCGCGAACGTGAAGATGTCGATGAACCCGTTCGACGAGATTGCCGTGGAAGAAGCGGTGCGGCTGAAGGAAGGCGGCAAGGCCACGGAAGTGGTGGCCGTGTCCTGCGGCACCACCGCCTGCCAGGAAACCCTGCGCACCGCCATGGCCATCGGCGCCGACCGGGCCATCCTGGTCGACAGCGACGCCGACCTGCAGCCCCTGGCCGTGGCCAAGCTGTTGAAGGCCCTGGTGGACAAGGAAGCCCCCGGCCTGGTCATCCTCGGCAAGCAGGCCATCGACGACGACTCCAACCAGACCGGCCAGATGCTCGCCGCCCTG
>DAOLKI010000360.1:0-2617 GCA_035331665.1 Rhodocyclaceae bacterium | reverse complement strand
TTGGCGCCCCGGAGACGAATCGAACGTCCGACCTGCCCCTTAGGAGGGGGCTGCTCTATCCACTGAGCTACCGGGGCGCGGTGCCTCCCGACCGGGGAGGCATGGGCGGACCGCAGGGCGGAACCGGGTTGCCGCGGCCGACGGTCCAAGCCGTCGTTCCGGGGCGGGCGAACGCGCAGGTCGCGCATTCTACCTCCAACGGGGTCGCCCCCAACCGGCTGCGGCAAGCGGACGGTGCGATGATTTATCATGGCGGCGTTCGAGAAGCCGGGAATTCAGCCCGGAAACAACATGGGAGTCAGGAGCAATGGCAATCAGGAACATCATGGTCCACCTGGACCAGGGTCCGCGGACCGAGAAGCGACTCGGTCTCGCGGTGTCTCTCGCCCGCAAGCACGGCGCGCGTCTGGTGGGCGTGTTCGGCCAGTTGGCCGACGCCCAGCGGGTCGGGGTGGTGGCCGCCTGGCCGCCCGAGGAATACCGGGAAGCCGCCGAGGCGAGCCGCAAATTGTTCGATGCCGGCGTGGCGGGTCTGCCCAGAGTGGACTGGGTGGACGCCAACCGCGGCAGCGAATCGGAAGTGATCCGCGTCGTGACGATGTACGCCCGGCACGCGGACCTGGTCGTGATGGGGCAGCACGACGAGCGCGGCCGGCCCGCCGAGCCGGCGGACCTCGTTCATGACGTGATCATGCAAAGCGGGCGTCCCGTCCTGGTGGTGCCGTACATCGGCGATTTCGACGTCGTGGGCCGGTCTCCGCTGATCGCCTGGAGCGACACGCGGGAAGCGGCGCGGGCCCTGATGGATTCCCTGGAGGTGATCGCCGGGTGCCGGGATGCCCACGTGGTGTCCATGGGCGCCAAGCGGGAGGAGGCCGAGGAGGCTTGCGCCCAGGCGGCGGCCCACCTGGCGCTGCACGGCATCGACGCCAAGGTGGAAGCCTTCGTCCTGGTGGACAACGAGGGCGTAGGCGTCATGGACATGCTGCTCAATCGGGTCACGGACAGGACGGCGGACCTGCTGGTGATGGGCGCCCACGGCGGCGGCTCGAACCTGCCTTTCGCGAGCAAGGGATCCGGCACGCGCCACATCCTGCGGCACATGACCGTTCCGGTCCTGATGTCGAACTGATCCGCGATGGCGAGAAAGGCCGGCTCGCCCGGCGAAGGCCCGCATGTCGGGGTCGAGCGCGGTCGCCAGGCATTGGCTGTTTCATGCGTCGACAGGAGTCCGGCGCCGGCCTGACGCTCCCCGCCCATGGCCCGGCGCCGCGGGCGTTCGACGGTGCCGCGGACCCTGCCGGAACGGAACCGTCCGGCGCGCGGCCCCATCATGGGGAGGCCGGCGGGACGCGGAGCCATCGGGACCCCGAACGTCCGCCGATTCCCCGCACGCGATATGGAACGCAGAAACCTGTTGATCGCCGCCGTCGTTGCCATCCTCGTGCTCGCGGCGGTTTTCTTCGCCTACGGCGGGACCGGGCTGCTGCTCGACTTCGTCAATCTTCGCTACTGCGGTTAGGTTCGGCTTCGGGAACTTCGCGGCCGAGTTTGCGCAGGAGCATGTCCTGGCTCAGGTGCAGCAGTTCTCCGATGGCCTGGAAATCGTCCGGCAGGGCGGGATCGTCCCAGCCATGGGCCGCATGGCGTGCCAGATCCACGGCGAGCACGACGGTCTTCACGCGCGGGTTGTCCGCGTTGGCCCGGTTCATCAGCGTCGTCAGCAACTCCGGCAGGTGGAATTCCCGCGCGAGGCCCAGTTGCAGGTCGTGGAGCCGGATGCCGTAGGCGGATTCCTGGGCTGCCGCGCTGCGCAGGTTCCGGTCGCGGGCCTGCATTTCCTGGACCTTCAGGGCGAGGTTCGGTGCGAAACACCACATCAGGATCTCGGCCAGGTCGTGGAGCAGGGCAGCGACGGTGATCTCGTCCACGTCCAGGTCGTGGCGCAGCACGGCCCATTCGTGGGCCCAGTGGGCTGCCTTGCGGGCCCGTCCGATCACCTGCAACAGTCCGAGCAAGGCGCGCGGCGTGGTGCGCAACTGTTCCTCGGCCATGGGCAGGTCCCGGAAATCGCGGAAGAACGGGTCGACGCCGATCATCATCAGGGCACGCTCGATGGTGGTGATGTCCGCCGTCTGTCGCTGCCGCCGGTGCTCCTCGATGTAGGCCAGGACGCGCAGGGTCATCATCGGGTCGTGCAGGATCACCGAGGAAAGGACCCGGCCGTTGACGTTCTCGGCGTCCTCCCGGAGCCGCTCGAGTTCCTTGAGGGTATGGCGCAGCACCGGCAGGTTCACGTGCCGGAAATAGGCCACCCAGGCCTCCGGACTCTCGAAGGGTTGCTCGACCATTCGGCCCCCGGCGAGGGAAACCCGGCGCCGGGGCTGGGGCAGCCCCGGCCGGACTCGCCGCGCGATTATCGCCCCTCGGGCCGCGGAATTGCGGCACTGGAGCCCGCGAATTCCTCGGGATACGTGCGTTGATTTCAGGCGCCGTTTGCGGTTAAAATCATCGGCTTTTCACCTTGCCCCACCCGCTCGCATCCGGGGGGGCTTTACCCATAAGGAGCATGCATGCGGCACTACGAAATCGTCTTTATCGTCCATCCCGACCAGAG
>DAOLKI010000359.1:0-2670 GCA_035331665.1 Rhodocyclaceae bacterium | reverse complement strand
GCCGACGGTGCCCACCGCGGCGCCTACGAGTCCATTGCCACCTGGCCGGCGTTCGACGAATGGCTCGACCGGGTGAAGGATGCGGACCTCGTGGCTTTCGACACGGAAACCACGGACCTGGATCCGATGCGGGCCCGCCTGGTCGGCATGTCCTTCGCCACCGCGGAGGGCCGTGCCGCCTACCTGCCCCTGGGCCACGCATATGCCGGCGCGCCCGAGCAACTGCCCATGGCCGAAGTCCTCGCCCGCCTGCGGCCCTGGCTGGAATCGCCGGAGTTCCGCAAGGCCGGCCAGCACCTCAAGTACGACCGGCACGTGCTCGCCAACCACGGCCTGCATCTGCACGGCATCGCCGAAGACACGCTGCTCCAGTCCTATGTCCTGGAAAGCGACAAGCCGCACGACCTGGAATCCCTGGGCGAACGCCACGTGGGCATCACGGGCATCAGCTACGACGAGGTGACGGGCAAGGGCGCGTCCCGCATCCCGTTCTCCCAGGTGGCGGTGGAACGGGCCGCCGAATATGCCGCCGAGGACGCCGACCTGACCCTGCGCGTGTGCCGCGAACTGGCGCCGCGGCTGGCCGCGGAGCCGCGCCTGGAGGCCATCTATCGGGAGATCGAACTGCCCGTCGCGGAGATCCTGTTCCGCATGGAGCGGCATGGCGTCCTGGTGGATGCGGCGGCGCTGGCGCGGCAGAGCGAGGAACTGGGCCGGCGCATGCTGGCCCTGGAAGGCGAAGCCCATGAGCTGGCCGGCCAGCCCTTCAACCTGGCTTCGCCCAAGCAGCTCGGCGAGATACTGTTCGAACGTCAGGGTCTGCCTGTCATCAAGCGCACGGCCACGAAGGCCCCCTCGACGGACGAGGAGGTCCTCGAGCAACTGGCCCTCGACTATCCCCTGCCCAAGAAGATCCTCGAGCATCGGGGCCTGGCCAAGCTGAAGGGGACCTACACCGACAAGCTGCCGCGCATGATCAATCCGCGCACGGGGCGGGTGCATACGAGCTATTCCCAGGCCGTCGCGGTCACCGGCCGGCTCGCCTCGTCCGACCCGAACCTGCAGAACATCCCGATCCGCAACGCCGAGGGGCGGCGCATCCGCTCGGCCTTCGTCGCGCCGCCGGGCCATTCGCTGGTTTCGGCCGACTATTCCCAGATCGAACTGCGCATCATGGCGCACCTGTCCGGAGACGAGCGCCTGCTTTCCGCTTTCGCGGGGGGCGAGGACGTGCATCGGGCGACGGCCGCCGAGATCTTCGGCGTCGCGCCGCCGGAGGTGGCGCCCGAGCAGCGCCGCGCCGCCAAGGTCATCAACTTCGGCCTCATCTACGGCATGAGCGCCTTCGGGCTGGCCCGCGAACTGGGGCTGGAGAGGGGCGCGGCGCAGGCCTACATGGACCGCTATTTCGCCCGTTATCCCGGCGTCGCCCGCTACATGGAGGAGACCCGGGCCGCCGCGAAGGAGAAGGGGTACGTGGAGACCGTGTTCGGGCGCCGGCTCTGGCTGCCTGAGATCCGTTCCGCGAATCCGGCGCGCCGCCAGGGCGCCGAGCGTTCGGCCATCAATGCGCCGATGCAGGGGACGGCGGCGGACCTGATCAAGATGGCCATGATCGCGGTGCAGGGCTGGCTCGATGGCGCAGGCGCCGCAAGCCGGTTGATCATGCAGGTGCACGACGAACTGGTGCTCGAGGTGCCCGACGGCGAACTGATGTCCGTGCGCGAGCAGTTGCCGCGGCTGATGGCGGGAGTGGCCGACCTGCGCGTGCCACTGCCCGTGGAGATCGGCGTCGGGCGCAACTGGGACGAAGCCCACTGACGCCGAGGATGTCGCGGCGCCCGATCCATCAGATCAACCTGTCCCGCGGGCTGGGCGGCGGCGAGGTCTACACGCTGTTCTTCACGCGCGCCCTCCTGGAACTCGGCCGCGAGGTCTCCCTGTACGTCCATCCGGAGGCCGAGTTCTGGCACCGGGCCGATCTGCCGGGGGTGCGCCTCGTGCCCGTGGCGAGCGGCCGCGAATTGTTGGATCGCCTGCCCGCCCGCGACGCCCTGCTGGTGACCCAGACGGCGCTTTTCCCGGGTTGCGAGGAGGCCCTGGCGAACCGCCACACCCTGACGGGATTCGCGCACATGCCGCTATGGGGACGGAATCCCCGGGCCTTCGACCGCTATCACCAGGTGTTCGCCGTCTCCCGCCATGTCCTGGAAAGTCTGGCCGCCGCCGGATGCCAGCGGGTTTACCCGGAGCCCATGTACGGCATCGCCGAATTCAGACGGATCGTCGATTCCGACGCAGAGTCCCGCATCGTCGCGCGACCGATCTACGTGGTGGACCGGCGCAAGTTCCGGGACCGCCTGATCGGGCTCGTTCAACCGATGGTCCACCGACTGCGGCCGACCCGCGAATTCGCGGTGCGGCCGGGCGTGACCGTGGGCATCGTCTCGCTCCTGTCGCCGATCAAGCAATTCCCGGAACTTTTCCGGACCGTGGCGCCGGTCCTTGCCGAAGTGCCGGACCTGCATCTGGAAATATTCGGTTTCGGCGGTTACGCCTATGTCCGGGACATGCGGCGGGCCCTGGCGCCCCTGGGCACCCGCGTCCGGTTCTGGGGTGCGCAGACGCGGCCCGAGGCGATTTACCCGAAACTGCATTGGCTGCTCTCCG
>DAOLKI010000358.1:0-2692 GCA_035331665.1 Rhodocyclaceae bacterium | reverse complement strand
GCCGAAATAACGCGAGCGGCCGTCGAAGGTTCCGCGATGGAAAGCCAGCCGGGCGAACTCGCCCGCTGCCAGAACGATATAGGGATAGGACTTGTCGTCGCGGAACAGGATGTTGTAGCGCGGCGCGAGCTTCTTGATCAGCGTGTTCTCGAGGAGCAGCGCCTCGGCCTCGGAGCGGGTCGCCGTGATCTCCACCGCGGCCACCTGCTGCAGCATCAGGGCGATGCGCGGGCTGTGGCCCGTCTTCTGGAAATAGGACGACACCCGGCGCTTCAGGTTCTTCGCCTTGCCCACGTAAAGGGGCCGTCCCTCGGCGTCGAGCATGCGATAGACGCCGGGATCGTCGGTCAGTGTACCGAGGAAGGCCCGGGCATCGAACGTGGCAACCGGGTCAGCCGATGCGGGTCTGGAGGGCGGCGAAGACATCGCGGAAGGCCGCCGGCGTCAGCCGACGGGTCTGGGTGTTGTAACGGCTGCAGTGGTAGCTGTCGAAAAGCCACCGTCCGTCGGGCAGCGGATGCTCGGCACCGTGGGCGAAGGCGAAGTCCCTGGCGCGCAGCCCGAGGGCCCGCAATACGGCCTCGTGGGCCACACGCCCGAGGGCCAGTACGATGCGGATCGCCGGATCCGCCAGTTCCGCGGCCAGGTACCCGTTGCACTGGCGCACCTCGGCGGTTTCGGGCTTGTTCGCCGGGGGCAGGCACTTGACGGCGTTGGTGATCCGGCAATCCTCCAGGCGCAGTCCGTCATCGGCCGAGACCGACCCGGCGCGGTTTGCGAAGCCGAAACGGTGCAGCGTTTCGTAAAGCAGGATACCCGCATAATCGCCAGTGAAAGGCCGCCCGGTGCGGTTGGCGCCGTGCATGCCAGGCGCCAGCCCCACGACCAGGAGTCGTGCGGCGGGATCGCCAAAGGGCGGCACGGGCCGCGCGTGGTATGTGGGCTGTGCCGCACGGACGGCGGCGAGATGACTGGCCAGGCGCGGACAACGGGTGCAGGCCAGCAGGGCCTCGGTATCGACGGTGGCGGACTTCATCGCGCTAGGATAACGACTTTGTCGGACGGACCCGGGTGAGCTTGAAAAACTGGGACATTTTCTGCCGCGTGCTGGACAACTACGGCGACATCGGAGTCTGTTGGCGCCTTGCGCGCCAGCTCGCCAGCGAGTACGGAGCGACGGTACGGCTATGGGTGGACGATCTGCCGAGCTGCCGGATGCTCGTGCCCGAGGCCTCCGCCGGCCTCGCCTGCCAGCACCTGCACGGCGTGGAACTGCGGGCATGGCCGGATGCGTGGCGCCCGGTTGAACCGGGCGACGTGGTCGTCGAGTCCTTCGCCTGCGAACTGCCGGCGCCCTTCGTCGCCGCCATGGCGACGAGGTCCCGACCCCCGGCCTGGATCAACCTGGAGTACCTCTCGGCGGAGGCCTGGATCGAAGGGACCCACGGGCTGCCATCACCGCACCCGACCCTGCCATTGCGCAAGAATTTCTTCTTCCCCGGCTTCACGCGGGCCACCGGCGGGCTGCCCCGGGAGCGCGGGCTGCTGGACACCCGCAGGCAATCGGACGCCGCCCGGGTGGGGGGCGCGGCCCTGACCGTCTTCCTGTTCGCCTACGGCCATCCGGCGATGCCGGTCCTGCTCGATGCCTGGGCCGGGGGATCCCTTCCCCTGCGCCTGCGCCTGCCACCGGGCAAGGCCCGCGAACAGGTGGCCGAATGGCTGGGCGGGAGTCTGCCGGACGGAGCGAACGTGACTCTGGGCGCCCTGCGGGTGGAAGCCCTGCCCTTCGTGGCCCAGGAGGATTTCGATGCCCTGCTGTGGGATGCGGACCTGCTGTTCGTGCGCGGCGAGGACTCGGCGGTGCGGGCCATGTGGGCCGGGCGGCCCTTCGTCTGGCAGTTCTACCCGCAGGCAGACGATGCCCGGCGGGCCAAGATGGAAGCCTTTCTCGAGCGCCATGGACAGGATCTGTCACCGGCAGCCAGGAAAGCGGAGGCAGAGATGTTCCGCGCCTGGAATCTTTCCGGGAATCCGGCGGCAGCATGGCCCGCCTGGCTCGCCAGCCGGGCGGAGTTGATGGACCACGCCGAACGGTGGTGCGCCCGGCTCGAGAACCTCGGCGATCTGGCGGAGAACCTGGTCAAATTTTGCGCCGAACGGGTAAAATAGCGGGCTTTACTTTTCCAGCCCAGGATTCGCATCATGAAAACCGCCCAGGAACTGCGCACCGGCAACGTCATCATGGTCGGTAACGACCCCCTGGTGATCCAGAAGGCCGAATACAACAAGTCCGGCCGCAATGCCGCCGTGGTGAAGTTCAAGTTCCGGAACCTGCTGACGGGCACCAATTCCGAGGCCGTCTACAAGGCCGACGACAAGTTCGAACAGGTGGTGCCCGAGCGCAAGGAATGCACCTATTCCTACTTCGCCGACCCGATGTACGTGTTCATGGACGCCGACTACAACCAGTACGAGGTGGAAGCCGAAAACATGGGCGACGCCCTCAACTACCTCGAGGACGGCATGCCGATGGAGGTGGTGTTCTACGACGGAAAGGCAATTTCCGTCGAGATGCCCACAACGGTTGTCCGCGGCGTCGTCTACACCGAGCCGGCCGTCAAGGGCGATACATCGGGCAAGGTCATGAAGCCCGCCAAGATCACCACGGGCTTCGAACTGCCCGTGCCGA
>DAOLKI010000357.1:0-2734 GCA_035331665.1 Rhodocyclaceae bacterium | reverse complement strand
GCCCCGGCGCCTCCATGACCCGCGAAGAAAAGCTGCGTATCGCCCGCCAACTGGAAAAGATGCGCGTGGACGTGATCGAGGCCGGCTTCCCGGCCGCCTCCAATGGGGATTTCGAGTCGGTCCGCGCCGTTGCCGAGGCGATCAAGGAGTCCACGGTGGCCGCCCTGTCCCGGGCCTTCGACAAGGACATCGCCCGGGCGCTGGAGGCCATCAAGCCGGCCCGTTCCGGCCGCATTCACACCTTCATCGCCACCAGTCCGATCCACATGGAAAAGAAGCTCAGGATGGCGCCGGAAGACGTCATCGTCGCCGCCCGAAACGCCGTCCGCTTTGCCCGCAACGGCATCGATAACGTGGAGTTTTCATGCGAGGACGCCGGTCGGTCGGAACTGGATTTTCTTTGCCGGATCATCGAGGCGGTCATCCAGGAAGGCGCCCAGGTGATCAACATCCCGGACACGGTCGGCTACAACGTTCCCGAGCAGTTCGCCGAACGGATCCACCTCTTGCGCGAGAGGGTGCCGAATTCGGACAAGGTCGTCTGGTCGGTCCACTGCCATAACGATCTGGGTCTCGCCGTCGCCAACTCCCTCGCCGCCGTGATCGCCGGCGCCAGGCAGGTCGAGTGCACCATCAACGGGCTTGGAGAACGGGCCGGCAACGCCGCCCTCGAGGAAATCGTCATGGCCGTGCGGACGCGCCAGGATGTCTTCCAATGTGACTCCCGGATCGACACGACCCAGATCGTCTCGGCCTCCAAGATGGTTTCCGGAATCACCGGGTTCCCCGTACAGCCGAACAAGGCCATCGTAGGTGCCAATGCCTTCGCGCATGAATCGGGGATCCACCAGGACGGCGTCCTCAAGCATCGGGAAACCTACGAGATCATGCGCGCGGAAGACGTGGGCTGGAACACCAACAAGCTCGTGCTCGGCAAGCATTCCGGCCGCACCGCATTCAAGGCGAGGCTGAAGGAACTCGGCATAGAGGTGGATTCCGAGCAGGTCCTCAATGCCGCCTTTGCGCGCTTCAAGGAACTCGCCGACAAGAAGCACGAGATCTTCGACGAGGACCTGCATGCCCTGATGTCCGACGAGGTCGTGACGCCCGAGGACGAGTATTTCCGTCTCGTGTCATCCGCCTTCCGGTCGGAGACCGGCGAGCCGCCCCAGGCGGAGATCACCCTTTCCGCCGGGGGGCGGGAACATCACGCCCAGGCGACCGGAAGCGGGCCCGTCGATGCCGCTCTGAAGGCCATCGAAAGCGTCGTCGCCAGCGGGTCGGAGCTTCTTCTGTACTCGGTCAATGCAATCACCACGGGCACCGATGCCCAAGGCGAGGTGACGGTTCGCCTGGCGAAGGCGGGGCGCATCGTGAATGGCCAGGGCGCCGATACCGATATCATCGTCGCCTCCGCCAAGGCCTACGTGAATGCCTTGAACAAGCTCCAGTCGGGCACCGAAAAGCTGAATCCGCAACTTTGACGCAGGGGCCATGGTCGCGGGCGGCAGGCCGCCCGTGCGCCGCCCCGACCACAGCGGTATCATTGGTTCCGGGCCACGAACCCGCCCTTTTCCCCTTGGCCGTCGTCGGGAAAGGGATCCATCTCCTCGCCACGTCGACGAACGGCTGAGCACCGCGCCGGGACCGGTGCCGAACGTCCCGACTGCACCGATGCTCCATGGCGCACACCGCGTTTTCACGATTGAGGGGCCATGTCCTCCTGCCAGGGCTTGGCCGGCATCCCTGGCGTTTGGCCGGGCTGATCGCACTGCTTTACCTGGCGGTTCCGGCGCTGGGGCTCGGCGTGTTTTGGAAGCATCTGGACCAGGCGAAGGAAGAGACCTTCGCGAACCTGCGTACCGTCGCCGCGTTCAAAGCCTCGGAAATCGAGGGTTGGCTGCGATCGCGCACGGCAGACGCCGAAGAACTTACGACGCGGACCGTTCTGGCGGAACTGGTTCAAAAGATGGTTCGGACGGGGGACCGGGAAGCGGAATCCCGGGTGGTCGAGCGGTTGCAGGTCCTGACGACCGTGAAGGGATTCGACGCCGCTTATCTCCTGGCGCCCGACGGACGACTCCTGATAGCTTTCGGGCAGAGCAGGGCGGTCACGGCGCCGCGGCAGTCGGATCTCATTGCGCAGGCCGTGCGGACCGGCCGGGTTGCGCGAAGCCGCCTGTACCTGGGCGACGACCGGCGGGCGCGCATGGACTTTGCCGCCCCGATGAGATTGCGCGCGTCCCCGGAAACGGCCGTGGTCTGCGTCGTGCTGCTGCAGGTCGATGCCGACGGGGAACTGTTCCCCATGGTTGCCCGTTGGCCGACCCGGTCCTCCAGCGCCGATACGATCCTCGCCGAACGGGATGGCAACGAAGTGGTGTTCCTGCATCCCCGCCTGCAGCCGGGTGACATTCCGGCATTTCGGCGATTTCCCCTCGACCAGCCGGACCTGCCCGCCGCAATGTTCGCCCGCAATCCGCAACGGTCCGCGGCGGAAGGCACGGATTACCGGGGAGTTCCCGTGCTCGCCGCGCAGGCCCCCGTCAATGGCAGCGACTGGCAGATGCTGGTCAAGATCGACCGGGCGGAGGTCGTGGGTCCGCTCGTGGAGCTGTCGATCGCATTGGCCCTGCAGGCGGCGGCGGCGGTCACCGTCGTGTCGGTGATGCTCATCATCCTGTGGCGGACTGAAAAGCGGTCCCACGCCCTGGATCTCCGGGTGCAGTCGGCG
>DAOLKI010000356.1:0-2734 GCA_035331665.1 Rhodocyclaceae bacterium | reverse complement strand
GGTGAAGGTCTGGGCCGAGCGCGAGTACCGGAACCTGGACGACACGGTGGAACTGGGGACGCGCAACATCAAGGTGGCCCTGCGCCGGCTGCGCAAGTTCGCCCGGGAGGGCGCCGAGGAGGAACTGGACCTGGACGGCACCATCGAGGGCACGGCCAGGAACGCCGGCTGGCTGGACCTCCGGATGCGGCCGGAGCGCCACAACAAGGTGAAGGTGCTGATGTTCTACGACATCGGCGGCTCCATGGACGACCACATCAAGGTCTGCGAGGAGATGTTCTCGGCCTGCAAGACCGAGTTCAAGCACCTGGAGCATTTCTACTTCCACAACTGCGTGTATGACTACGTCTGGCGCGACAACCGGCGCCGGCACGGGGAGCGCTTCCCGCTCTGGGACGTGATGCACAAGTACGGCCGCGACTACAAGCTGATCCTGGTCGGCGACGCCACCATGAGCCCGTACGAGATCCTGCAACCCGGCGGTTCCGTCGAGTACAACAACGAGGAGGCCGGCGCGGTGTGGCTGGCCCGCATGCTCGACACCTATCCCTCCGCCGTCTGGCTCAACCCGGAACCCGAACGTTTCTGGGAATACCGCCATTCCATCGACATCGTCCGCCGCATCATGGGCAATCGCATGTTCCCCCTGACCATCGAGGGCTTGGAGCGCGCGATGCGCCAGCTCAACAAATAGCGGCCGCCCGGGCGGCGCAATCCGACGGGCGGGCAAGGGGTCTTTGCGTTGGATGCCCTGCACCGTTGCCAAAGGCGGCCATGGCGTCGTAAAGTGGCGTCATGAAATCCCGCCGCGAATTCCTCAGTCAGGTCCTGGCCGCCGGTGGCACCGGCATGCTATGGCAACGCGCATTGGCGGCCGGCAACAATCCCGTGCCGCCCGGGTTCCAGCGACTCGTGGGCCAGGTCACGCTCAATGGGCAACCGGCCCGGGAGGGGCAACTGGTGCGCCCGGGCGACCGCATCTCCACCGGGCCCGGTGCGGAAGCCATCTACGTCGTCGGCCAGGATGCCTTTCTGCAGCGCGAGAATACCCGCGTGAACTTCGGTGACACCGCCTCCGCCGCGTTCCTGCGTGTCTTGACGGGCAAGCTGATGTCGGTGTTCGGGCGAGGCGACAAGAAGATTCAACTTTCCACCGCGACCATCGGCATCCGCGGCACCGGCTGCTATATCGAGGAGCCGGCCGAGGGAAGCCGGGATCCCTCCTATTTCTGCCTGTGCTATGGCGTTGCGGACGTGGTGCCCGACGCCGCCCCTTCCAAGGCCGAACGCATCGTCACCTCCCATCACGACCATCCCGTCTATATCCATCCCGACCCGGCCATGCCGACCATGATGGTCACCGCGCCGGTGCGCAACCATTACGACGCGGAACTGGTGATGCTGGAAAACCTGATGGGCCGCTGGCCTCCGTTTTACGGCAAGACCGGCAACAAATACTGATACCCCGCCGCGGGGCGCGTGCGCTGTCGCGGCGCCTCGATTCAGGGCACCCGGTAGTTGTCCTGGGTCATCAGGTCGATGCCGCAGGGCACCTTCTCGATCCAGTCGATGAAGCGGGCGCACATCGCCTTCCCGACGAAGCGCTTGCCATGCTGCGGGACGATCATCTCGATGTCCATCTGGCGCGCCATGTGGGCCCAGAAGCGCAGGATCTTGTTGGAGACCATGTAGCGCCGGTGGAAGGGCTCCATCAGGGGAAGGTGGGCATCGAAATCGACGACGGGGTCGGCCGCGACGTCGTGATCCACGAGCGATACGCCAAGATCCCCGGAGAAGAGGATCTTGGAGATCGGATCATAGAACTGGAAATTGCCTTCGGCATGCATGAAGTGGGCGGGAATCGCCTTGATCTTGCTGGCGCCGAGCGGAATGTCCATCCCCTCGTCCGGAATGCCGCCAATGCGTCCCTGGATGTCGCGGCCGGTGGTGAAATGCGGCACGAAGCGGGTCCAGAGCTTGGAAATCAGCACCTTGCAGGGGGAGGCGACGAACCACTTGTTCACCGACGCGATGATGTCCGGGTCCGGATGGGAGGCCAGGAGCCAGACCAGTTCCTTGCTCGGGAAATAACGCTGCATCGCCATCAGCAGCGCGTTGTAGGTCAGGTTGCCACCGGGATCGATGAGGGCGCCGTGGCCGCTGTCGGCGATCATGAACTGGTTGCACTGGACGGCGTGATCGTGTTCCTCGTCCACCAGGTCATAGAAGGCAAGGCAGGTGTGCTTGCCGTTGTTGAACAGCTCGACAGCCATGGACGACCCTTTCGCGAATCACCGACGCCTGACCGTCTGCGACGAACCGCGCGTCCGCGACGGGATCGTCAACAGATCGTAAAGCCCCAGTCTACCCGAAGCGGCCGCAATTTGACGCGCGTCGCAGCAGGGCCGAGACCGGCTCAGACCGGCGGCGCGGCCTTGAGGATTTCCTCGATGGTGGTCAGCCCGGCCGCCACTTTCAGCGCGCCGGAAACGCGCAAGGGCTTCATCCCTTCCCGGATACCCTGATCGCGCAGGCGGGCGATCTCGGCATCGGGGAGCACCAGTTTCTTGAACTCCGGCGTCATGGTCAGGATTTCGTAGAGTCCCACCCGGCCCTGGTAGCCCGTCATGCGGCATTCCAGGCACCCGACGGGGTGGTAGAGGCGGGCCGGCTTGGTGGCCTTCCAGGGCGCCACCATCAGGTCCCAGGCCTCCGCATCCTCCGCGCGCAGGCC
>DAOLKI010000355.1:0-2781 GCA_035331665.1 Rhodocyclaceae bacterium | reverse complement strand
GATCGCCGGCGACGCCGCCGCGGCGCGCGGGCGCGTGCGGGTCGGCGCGCCCGAGGTCTTCGGAACCCTGGTCATCACCCCGCATCTGCCGACGCTGCTGGCCGAAAACCCCGAACTGTCCCTCGACCTGCTGCTCCTGCCGCGCTTCGCGAACCTGGCGAACCGCGAGGCCGACATCGGCGTCACGCTGGACGCGCCGGAAACGGGCCGCTACGTGGTCTCCCGGCTGACCCCGGTGCGCTACTACCTCTACGGCACCGCCGCATATTTCCGCGGCCGCCCCGCCATCCAGGGGCGCGAGGACCTCGCCCGGCACACCTTCGTCGGCTACGTGGAGGACTGGATGCTGTCGTCCGGCCTCAACTTCCTCGACGAACTGGGCGTCGTCCCGGAGCGCCGGTTCTGTTGCACCGGCATGCTCGCCCAGTACGAGGCGGCCATCGCCGGCGTCGGCCTGGTGATGATGCCGCCCTACGCGGCGGCCGACCGCCGGCTCAAGCCCGTGCTCGCCGACACCCTCTACGCCGAGCGCTGCTTCTGGCTGGTGGCGCCGGCGGACCTGTTCAAGCTGCGCCGGGTGCGGGCCGTATGGGATTTCCTGCGCGGAATCGCCGACCGGGAGCCGGGACTGTTCATGCGCTGATCCCGGCGACCGGGCCGGCGCGGTCACTCGCCGCCGCCTCATCCGCGCCGCGCCATGCGTTCGTGCAGGCTGCGCGCCGCCGGCTTCAGGGGCGCCCGGCTGCGCGTCCAGGCCCCCTGGTTCCCGGGCGCGAGAAAGCGGAAACGGGTGGCCGCCCAGGCGAACAGGCGGTACAGGACGGGGCTGGCGTACAGCCGGCTCCACAACGCGAATGCGGCTGCCACCAACGGTTTGCGCCCCGCCCCCGCCCCGCGGATCTGCATGCCGTCCGCATTGCCCTGGGACTGCTGGCGCAGCCGGATCAGCAAGTCCGGAATGGGGATCTTCACCGGGCAGACCTCGCCGCAGGCGCCGCACAGGGAGGATGCGGTCACCAGGGGGCTCGTGGCCTCGAGGCCGAGCAGGTGGGGCGAGACGATCTTCCCGATGGGTCCCGGATAGGTGGTGCCGTAGGCATGGCCGCCGATGCGGGCGTAGACCGGGCAGTGGTTCATGCAGGCGCCGCAGCGGATGCATTGCAGCGTGGCCCGGAAGCGCGGATCGGCGTAGGCGCGGCTGCGCCCGTTGTCCACCAGCACGAGGTGCACCTCGCGGGGGCCGTCCAGTTCGCCCGGCCGGCGCGGGCCGCTGATCCAGTTGAAGTAGGTGGTCACGGCCTGTCCGGTCGCCGAACGCGTCAGCAGCGTCATCAGCGGGGGCACGTGCGCGAGCTTCTCGACCACCTTCTCGATGCCGGTGATGGCCACATGCACCTCGGGTACGGTCGTGCACATCCGCCCGTTGCCCTCGTTCTCCACCAGGCACAGGGTGCCGGTCTCCGCGACCGCGACGTTCACGCCGGACAGGCCGACCTGCGTCGCGCGGAACTTGTCGCGCAGCACCCGCCGGCCGATCTGGATCAGTTCGTCCACCGAATCCGTGTAGTCGATGCCGGGCACCTTCTCGGCGAAGAGGCGCGCGATCTCCTCCTTCGTCTTGTGGATGGCCGGCATGATGATGTGGGAGGGGCGCTCGCCCGCCAGCTGGACGATGTACTCGCCCATGTCGGACTCCAGTGCGTCGATGCCCGCCCCGGCCAGCGCGTGGTTGAGCTCGACCTCCTCGCTGACCATGGACTTGCCCTTGACCACGAGCTTGCCGCCCGCCCGCACCGTGATGTCGATGATCAGTGCGCAGGCTTCCTCGGGGGTCTCCGCCCAATGGACGCGGATGCCGTTGGCGGTCAGGCTCCGTTCGAGCTGTTCCAGCAGGTCCGGCAACCGCGCGAGGCTGTAGCGCCGGATCGCCTCGCCGGCCGCACGCAGTTCCGCGAAGGCCGCCTCGTCGGGGAACTGGGCAGCCCGCTTGGCCATCAGGAAATCCATGGCGCCGCGGAAGCTCGCCCGCAGGGCCGGGTTCTCGACGACGGCCTTCGCGTCGCGCTGGAAATTCAATGCATCTTGCATCTCACCCCCCTTGCCCGGCCGCCGGGTCCCCGGTCAACAGCACGTAGAGTTCCTTGGGACCGTGGGCCCCGTAGGCCAGCGTCTGCTGGATGTCGGCCGTCTTGGAAGGGCCCGAGACGAAGATCAGGTTGCTCGGCATCGGCGTCGCCCACCCTTCGGCGGCGATCGCAGCGGCCAGGCTCCCATGCAGACGGCGCGGGTCGAGCAGGCAGAAATGGATCGGCGGGACCAGGGAAAGGGTGCGCGGCTGGCCCGCCGGGTCCGCATGGATCAGCGTGCCCGTGTCGGCGATGGCGCAGCCGGCCACGGTGAGGCCGGCGTCCGTCGCCAGGAACAGTTCCTCCTTGAAGGCTTCGACGGGGCGGTCGAAGCGGCGCAGTTGCGGACCGTCCGGCCAGGCGGCGAGTTCGAACCCCGGGGGCAGCAGCAGGGAGCGGATGCCGCGGGCGGCGCACACCTCCGCGAGTTCCGCCCGCCAGCCCCGCGGTCGCGCGTCGATCACCACGGCATGGGCGGCCTCCAGATTGCGGCGCAGGCCGTCGAGGGGCGACTCGCCGGGCAGCAGGCCGCCGACGGCAAAGTGCGCCGGCAGGGACGGCGGCGGCAGCGCCGCCACACCGGCCGCGCGCAGGCGGCCCAGGATGCGTTCGCGGGCCGTCATGGGCACGCCCCCCCCCCCCCCCCCCCCCCCCC
>DAOLKI010000354.1:0-2829 GCA_035331665.1 Rhodocyclaceae bacterium | reverse complement strand
TTCCCTGGCCTCGCCCTGGGCGCTGCTGGCGCTGCTCTTCCTCTATAATGTCAGTATCATGGCCGACTCGGCGGCCCTGACGGCGGGCCTGGTGGCTGCGACGGACCCCACGAGGCGCGGCGGCGCCCTGGCCGTGTATTCGCTTTTCGGGTTCGGCGCCGGTTTCTTCGGCCCATTCGTCTTCGGCGCCGTGCTCGATCACGCGGGCGGAACGACGGCGCCGGTTGCCTGGATCGCGGCCTGCGGCAGCCTCGGTCTCGGATGCCTTCTGGCGCCGGCGGTGGCACGAGCCGCGCGGAGCCGTGCATGAGGCAAAAGCATCGGATTGGAGGATTGCCATGATCATCCTGCACCAGTTTCCCCGGGTCTTCGGACTCCTGAACCCGAGCCCCTTCTGCATGAAGGTCGGCGTCTATCTACGCATGACCGGCCTTGCGCACGAATTCCGGGACGCAGATCCCCGCAAGGCTCCGAAGGGCAAGCTGCCCTGGATCGAGGACGACGGCAAGGTGGTGGCCGATTCGGGAGCGATTCTGGAATATCTGCGCGCCACCCACGGCGATCCGCTGGACGGCGTGCTCGACGCGGAGTCGAGGGCCCGGGGTCACGCAATCCGCCGCGTTTTCGAGGAGAGCCTCTACTGGGTGATGCTCTACGGGCGTTTCATCGACCCGGAAGGCTGGAAGGTGACGGCCCCGGCCTTCTTCGGCAGTTTCCCTTGGCCTCTGAAGGTCCTGGTGCCGAAGCTGGCCCAGAAGCACATGACGCGGGAACTCTGGTTCCAGGGTACGGGACGGCACTCAGCGGAGCGCATCTACGCGTCTGGTATGGCGGACCTCGCCGCCCTCTCCGACCTTCTGGGCGAGCGGCCGTACTTTCTGGGCGACGCCGCGACTTCGGTGGACGCGATCGGGTACGCCTTCCTGGCCAATATCCTCGTGCCGCCGGTGGAGACCCCCCTCAAGCGGGCAGCGACAGGAATGGAGAACCTCGTCGCCTACCACGACAGGATGGCCGCGGCCTGGGCGCAGGGCTGAGGTTCCCGGCAGCGGCGCCGTTCAGAGGGCCGCGAGCCGGTCGCCCCGGCGAAAGCCGAGCAGCGGTTCGCCGATTCCCCGCCCGAGGGCGATGACTTTGAACAATTCTCCCATTTCGTTGGGGGCCAGCAACACCTGGGCGGCCCCCATGGCCCGGTAGGCACCTTCCCCGCCCGCCGCCTGGCGCTGCGCGAGCTTCTCCGCAATACCGCAATTCATCAGGAAGTTGGCCTGACTCGTGTAGCCGAGGACGGACAGGCCGGCGGCGTACCCGGCCTCGGCGACCGAGGTGAATTCCACGTGGGCCGTGATGTCGGAGAGGCCCGGATACCAGAAAGGATCGCCGTGGCTGCGGTGACGGTAATGGCAGCGAACCGTGCCGCCGTCGCGCTGCGGGTGGTAGAACTCCCGACGGGGCAGGCCGTAGTCGATCAGCAGCAAGGCGCCCTGGTCCAGGCGCCACCCCCACTCCGCAGTCCAGGCCCTGGCGGCGAGGTTGATCTCGCTGATCAGGGGGGCGGTGACCGGCAGTTCGGCGGCCGCCGCGGCAAGGGCTGGCGCAGCCGGACGTTCCTCCCAGCCGAACCGGTCGTCGGCGACGACGATGCCGCGCTCCATGACACCCTCGGGCCGCCAGGCGACCACATGGGTCGGCATGGAGTCCAGCAGCTCGTTGGCCACGACGCAGCCGGAGAATCGATCGGGCAGGGCGTCCAGCCATTGCACGCGCGACGCCAGGTGGGGTACTTCCCGGGCGACCTCTGCCTCCTGCCGGGCGCGCAGCTCGCCGGACAATTCCAGGATCCGATAGCGCGTGGGCGCCGCGCCCGCCTCGTCGAGGGCGCGCATCAGGTCGGCGACCAGGCGGCCGCTGCCTGCCCCCACCTCCAGGACCTCGTCGGCGGACATCGCCATCACCTGCGCCACCTGCGTCGCCAGCGACTGCCCGAACAGGGGAGTGAGTTCCGGGGCGGTCAAGAAATCCCCTTCCGCGCCGAATTTTCGGGAACCGCCGGCGTAGTAGCCGAGTCCCGGCAGATGCAGGGCTAGGTCCATGAATTCGGCGAAAGGGATCCAGCCGCCGGCGGCCGCGATCCGTCCGGCGATGCGGGCGCAGAGGGCAGCGCTCGCTTCACGGGCATCGGCGGAGGGTTCGGGCAGCGCAACGGAGGGCATGGGGGCGACATTGTAAGATGCCCCGCCATGGAGACCGGGATCCGATCCGCCCCTGCCGTGCCGCCCTCCGCGCGCGATGCGGAGGACCGTCAGCGCCGATTCGGCGGCATCGAACGGCTCTATGGCGCCGGAGCCCTGGATCGGCTAGCTGCTGCCCATCTTTGTGTGGTGGGCGTGGGCGGGGTCGGCTCGTGGGCCGCCGAGGCTCTTGCCCGGTCGGGCGTGGGACGTTTGACCCTGATCGACCTGGACCACGTGGCCGAAAGCAACATCAACCGCCAGGTGCAGGCCCTGGAGGAGAACCTGGGCAAGGCGAAGGTGCGGGCCCTGGCCGAGAGGATCGCAGGCATAGACCGGAGCTGTCGCGTGGACTGCGTGGAGGAGTTCGTCAGTCCGGAAAACGTGGCAACGCTGGTGCCGGCCTGCGATGGGGTGGTGGACGCCATCGACCAGGTGCGGGCCAAGGCTGCACTGATCGCCCATTGCCGCGCGGCGGGATTGCCGATCGTCACCACCGGAGGGGCCGGCGGCAGGCGGGATCCGAGCCGCCTGGTCATCGAAGACCTTGCGCGAACAGTCCAATGCCCGCTGGCGGCGAAAGTTCGCGCGCGGCTGC
>DAOLKI010000353.1:0-2855 GCA_035331665.1 Rhodocyclaceae bacterium | reverse complement strand
CGCTGCCGAACGGCATCGACTGCCTGTTCGAGAACGTGGGCGGCGAGATCTTCGACACCCTGCTGGCACGCATGAACCCCTTCGGCCGGATCGCCCTCTGCGGCCTGATCTCCGACTACAACACCGCACAACCCTACGGCATGAAGAACATCCGTTCCGTGCTGGTCAACCGCGTCAGGATGCAGGGCTTCATCGTCTCCGACCGCATGGAACTGTGGCCGCCGGCCTTGAAGGAACTGGCGGGCCACGTGGCGGCGGGACGGATCCGGTATCGCGAGACCGTGGCCGAGGGCCTGGCGGCGGCGCCGGCGGCCTTCATCGGCATGCTGCAGGGGCGCAATTTCGGCAAGCAGCTGGTGAAACTGGATTGAATTCGGAAACCCACCGCGAGGACGCGACGGCGGCGATGAGCGCAAGGACCGGCGGGCAGCGGCGACGGGCCCGCGTCGTCCCGCCTTCCCTTTGCGGGATTCGGGCCCTGGCGCCTTTGCGGCGGACTTTGGAGATTGGAACATGAGCGAGAAATTCAGCGGCACGCGCGCAGTGGCGCCGCAACATGCCTTCGACGTGGGCCGGCTGGCCGACTGGATGAAGGCCCACGTGGACGGCTTCCGGGGGGACCTGTCCGTCGAGCAGTTCAAGGGTGGCCAGTCCAATCCCACCTTCCTGCTGTCGGCCGGCGACCATCGCTACGTCATGCGGCGCAAGCCCCCGGGCAAGCTGCTGCCCTCGGCCCACGCCGTGGATCGGGAATACCGGGTGATCTCGGCCCTGGCCGGCACCGGCGTTCCCGTGGCGCGCAGCTATGCCCTGTGCGAGGACGATGCGGTGATCGGCACCGCCTTCTACATCATGGATTACGTGGGGGGGCGCATCATCTGGGATCCCGCGGTGCCCGACGTGACGCCGGCCGAACGCACGGCGATCTTCGACGAACTGAACCGGGTCATCGCCGCGTTGCACAGCGTCGATTACGACGCCGTGGGCCTCGGCGACTACGGCAAGCCGGGCAGTTACCTGGAACGCCAGGTGGGCCGCTGGTCCAAGCAGTACAAGGCTTCGGAGACGGAGCCGATACCGGCCATGGACCACCTGATGGAATGGCTGCCGCAGCACATACCGCCCGGCGACGAGACCCGCATCACCCACGGCGACTACCGCCTGGACAACGTGATCTTCCATCCCACCGAGCCGCGCATCCTGGCGGTGCTGGACTGGGAACTGTCGACGCTCGGCCATCCGCTGGCGGACTTCGCCTACCACTGCATGACATGGCGCCTTTCGCCGAACCAGTTCCGCGGCCTCGTCGGGTACGACCTGAAGGCTCTCGGAATTCCGTCCGAGGAGGAATACGTGGCCGCCTATTGCCGGCGTACCGGCCGTGCGGGAATCCCCAAGGCGGAATGGGAGTACTACATCGCCTTCAACATGTTCCGGCTCGCCGCCATCATCCAGGGAATCATGGCGCGGGCCGTGCAAGGCAACGCCTCCAGCGCCGAGGCGGTGGAAATGGGCAAGCGCGCCCGCCCGCTGGCCGAGGAGGCATGGCGGCAGGTGGAAAGAATCACCGGCAAATCTTGACGAAAGGAAGACTGTAATGGATTTTGCATACTCTCCGAAAGTGCAGGACCTCCGCAGGCGCGTCCTGGCCTTCATGGACAAGCACATCTACCCGAACGAGGCGGCCTTCGACGCCGAGGTCGAGGAGAACCGGCGCAACGGAAACGCCTGGCAGCCCACGAAGATCATGGAGACGCTGAAGGAGCAGGCGCGGGCCGAAGGCCTGTGGAACTTGTTCCTGCCGGAGTCCAAGTACGGGGCCGGCCTCACCAATCTGGAATACGCGCCCCTGTGCGAGATCATGGGCCGTTCCCACATCGCTCCCGAAGCCTTCAACTGCTCCGCGCCGGACACCGGCAACATGGAGACCATCGAGCGCTACGGCAACGAGTTCCAGAAGAGGCAGTGGCTGGAGCCCCTGCTGGAGGGGAAGATCCGCTCGGGTTTCGCGATGACGGAGCCGGCGGTGGCCTCCTCCGACGCGACCAACATCCAGGCGAGCATCGCCCGCGACGGCGACGAATACGTCATCAACGGCCGCAAGTGGTGGACCTCCGGCGCGCCCGATCCGCGCTGCAAGATCCTCATCTTCATGGGCAAGACGGACCCCGACAATCCGAGCCGCCACAGCCAGCAGTCGATGGTCCTGGTACCCATGGACACGCCGGGCGTGAAGCTGATTCGCCCCCTGAATGTCTTCGGCTACGACCATGCGCCGCACGGCCACGGCGAGGTGGATTTCGAGAACGTGCGCGTGCCGGTCTCCAACATCCTGCTCGGCGAGGGACGCGGCTTCGAGATCGCCCAGGGCCGCCTGGGCCCGGGCCGCATCCACCATTGCATGCGCCTGATCGGGGTCGCTGAACGGGCCCTGGAACTGATGTGCCGCCGGGCGTTGAAGCGGGTCGCGTTCCACCGTCCGGTGGCCGACCAGGGCGTCACCCGGGAGCGCATCGCCAATGCCCGCCTGATGATCGACCAGGCGCGCTTCCTGACCCTCAATGCCGCCTACATGATGGACACCGCGGGCAACAAGATCGCCAAGAAGGAGATCGCCATGATCAAGGTCGTGGCGCCCAACATGGCCTGCCAGGTCATCGACATGGCGATGCAGGTGCACGGCGGCGGCGGCGTGTCGGATGACTTCCCCCTGGCGGCGGCCTACGCCAACGCCCGGACGCTGCGCTTCGCCGATGGCCCCGACGAGGTGCACCGGAACCAGATCGCGAAGTACGAGCTGGAGCGCTATCTGGAGAAGTAGGCCCGCCCACCCCTCGCCCTTCCCTCGCGGGAGG
>DAOLKI010000352.1:0-2862 GCA_035331665.1 Rhodocyclaceae bacterium | reverse complement strand
CGTTCGCCGGACAGACGTAGGCCCCGCGGCGGCGCTCCACGAGGTCCGCGAGCAGTTCCTGGGCCTGGTCGAACCGGCTCGCGGTGACGCCCGTGCTGGCGATACGCACCCGTGCGACGCGCGGGGCCCCGACGCTGGGCGCGTCCCGGGTCACGGGCACGGACCGCCCGCCGTTGTCACGGCCAGACGCCAGCGAGGGGTGGCAAGAATCCGCCTGGCGGACCGCCATGCCCGCGCGGCGGGACGGGAAAGCAGGTAGGGCAGGGATCCGTCACGCCACAGCCGGACCATCCCCTGCCAGCGATGGGCCGGTTCCCGCAGGTCTTCCACCGCCAGCAGGGTGTTCAGGATCCGCCTGCGCCGCGCGACCAGACCCTCCGGCAGCCGCCATCGCCAATATTCCAGCAACCAGAGCATTTCCTCGTCTATCCGCCGCGCACGCTGGTGCGACAGGCTTTCCGGGTGGACGCGATAACGGCACACCACCGTCTGGACGGCGCGCGCCGGGTGGTGGGCGGTCATCGCCAGGAATAGCCAGTAATCCGGGCAGGTGTCGATCTCGGCGGGAATACCCCCGAGTGCATCCACGAAGGAGCGCCGGAGCATGGCGGAACTCATGGAGACGAAGCAGGAATCGGCGAACAGGGTCTCGAAGATGTCACCCTCCGGGAGATCCGCGAACTCGTGACGATGGTCGTAGTCGCGTTCCCATCGTGCGCCGGAGAATGCCACCGTCCGTCCGTAAACCAGGCCGGTCTCCGGCCCCGCCAACGACAGCTGACTGGCAAGTTTTTCGGGTAGCCAGAGGTCGTCCTGGTCCAGGAAGGCAAGCCAGGTTCCGGTGGCGGCCCGGATGGCGGCATCCCTGGCGCGACCCAGACCTGTGCTGCGGTCGCCACGCAAATAACGAATCCGCGAATTCCGGTAATCGGAGACGATGGCGGGAGTCCCGTCGGTCGATGCGTCGTCCCACACGACCAACTCCCAGTCGGCGAACGACTGCGCCAGGACGCTGTCGATCGCCTCCCGCAACGTCGCCGCCCCGTTGCGGACGTTCATGATGACGCTCACCTCTGGCATCGACGGTGTGGATGGGCGGATTCGAGGACGAAACGTTTGCAGAATAACGGATAATCGACGGGCGGCAAAATCCGCAGGCGCGCCGTGACCGTGCGCAAAATTCGCAGCTTTTCCCCAGGGGGCTTTCCATGAACCGAGTGCACCAACGCCTCATCGCCATCGCCACCGGATTGTGCATCGCCGCCTGCGGGCTGCAGCCCTATGTCCCTGCCCGGGGACAGGCATCGGCGGAGACCCCGGCGGGCGAACTGGTGAAGAACGGCGGATTCGAGGAGGCCGGCGGGCAGGTCCCGAAGGGATGGACCAGGGACCTCGACAAGACCGGCGACAAGGGGACCGTGTCGATGGACGGATCGCGCCGCCACGCGGGCAGCGCGTCGCTGCGCCTGCAACCGAACGGCCGCAACGGCGGCGAGTTTCCGCTCGCGCTCGCCCAGGAGATCCCCGCGGCCGGCCTGTTCGGCAAGAAGATCGAATTCTCGGCCGTCCTCGCGGCGGAGGGCGGCGCGAAGGCCTTCGTCGGCATGTTGTCGATCGTCGGCGGCAAGCCCGGCAACCTGGTCATGCTGTCGCATGCCGGCGGCGAATGGGTCCGCCAGTCGCAGACCTACACCGTCTCCGCGGATCCCTCGACGCGCCTTTTCCTGACTGTCTGGGTGGACGGAAAGTCGGGCTCCGCCTGGTTCGACGACGTCTCCGTGGCCGCCGGCGGGGCCCCGGTCGCGCGCGAAGCTCCGCCGGCGAAGGCATTGACCGCGAGCATAGAGGTGGATGCCGCGGCCCCGGGGCGCCGGATTCCGCGCACGCTCTTCGGAACGAACATGGAGTGGCGCTGGAACGCCACCTACATGTGGAACGAGAAGGCGATGAAACCCGACGCGGAGGGTACCCGATTGACCCGCGACCTGGGAGTCACGCTGATACGGTATCCCGGGGGCATCTATTCCGATTTCTACCACTGGCGCGACGGAATCGGTCCTTTCGACAAGCGTCCCCAGGTCGTCCACGAACCGGGCCGCGAGGACAAGTCGCGACCCAATTTCGGTACCGACGAGGCGCTGGCCTTTGCCGAGCAGGTCGGCGCCGAACTGATGATCACGGTGAACGCGGGAACCGGAACGGCCAAGGAAGCTGCCGACTGGGTGCGTTACGTGAACGGAAAGACGCTGAGGGTGCGCTATTGGGAGGTCGGCAACGAGCTATACATCAAGGACGGATCGCCGGTGTCGCGGGCTTCCACCATCGACCCGGAAACCTACGCCAGGCGTTTCCGCGAGTTTGCCGCGGCCATGCGCGCCGCGGACCCGAGAATCCTGATCGGCGCCATCGGGGGGGAGAACCAGGGGCGCTACGCGGTCGTCGGCTACCCCAACTGGAATCGCACCGTTTTCGAGAAAGCCGGCGATCAGATCGATTTCCTGTCGGTGC
The DNA here is from genome assembly GCA_035331665.1 of Rhodocyclaceae bacterium. Taxonomy (GTDB): domain Bacteria; phylum Pseudomonadota; class Gammaproteobacteria; order Burkholderiales; family Rhodocyclaceae; genus JAEUNJ01. Next base: position 354 of record DAOLKI010000352.1, on the reverse strand, counting down.
ATAACGCCTACGCACCGCTGATCGGCGACGACGACGAGAAGAAGCGCGACTTGCGAACCATCTACCGCGCGATGGTCGCGGCCCCGGCGAACATCGCCCGCAACCTGCAAACCCTTGCCCGCCAGATCGACCAGTACGCGCCTGGCCGGGAAGGACGCAAGCCCTTCATCGCGGTCACCGAATGGGCTCCCGTGTTCCAATGGGAGCACAAGGGGCGGTATGTGGATCACCCGAAGACATTGGGGTCCGCGTTGTTTGCGGCCAGTGCCATGAAGGTGTTCCTGGAATCCCCGCAGACCCAGATGGCCAACTTCTGGATGCTCAACGATTTCAGCGTGCTCGGCTGGATCGGCT
>DAOLKI010000351.1:0-2884 GCA_035331665.1 Rhodocyclaceae bacterium | reverse complement strand
CGTGCGCAACGACTGGGGCGACCGGGCCCTGGAATGGGCCTTCAAGTTCAACCGCCTGGGCATCGCCCGGGCCGTCGCGCCGCCCCAGGAGTTCGCCGCGGCGGCCAGCCGCCCCAAGGCCGACTGGGGCGAGGCGAAGCGTTCGGAACCCACCTCCGAGGCCCTGCTGGAGATGCTGCGCATCCGCGAGATCCTGGCCGAGCGCAAGCTCAACGTGGACAAGCTGGACCGGCGCATCGCCGCGGAGCGGGTGAAGATCGCGCGCGGCGGCGTGGCCCCCGAGGCCGCCCCGCCGGCGGCGACCGTGCTCGAGATCCGCGCCAGCCGCAGTGCGCCGGAGCGGCAGAGCGCCCGGATGATCCGGGAGGGCGGCCGGTAGCGGGCCTGCAGTTGCCGCGGCGGGATCCGGGTCCGGAGAAAGGCAGGACCTCACCGCAGAGGCGCAAAGGCGCGGAGGGCCGCAAAGGAAAGCGAGGCCTGGCCAGGTCTGGGCAGGAGCGGCGTCCTCGCCGCGAAAGCGACCTGAACGGCCGCATTCGCGCCGCGGACGGCGCCCCCCTGAGGCCATGCCTCCCGTTTCCCGTGCGCTTCGGCGACCGGCGGCGGGCGAAGCGGAAACCGGTCAGCGCAAGCAGTCGAGGGCATTTCCGCCGGAGCGGACGTTTCCCGGCTCCGCAAGGGCTATTCCGGAATCCACCTGGCGAGAATCGCGTAAAGCTGCGTCGGGGCTACCGGTTTGGTGATGAAGTCGTCCATGCCGGCCTCCTCGCATTTCACGCGGTCCTCCTGGAACGCGTTCGCCGTCATGGCCAGAATGGGCATGGTCTTGCCCAATGCGCGGATCCGGCGCGTGGCTTCCAGGCCGTCCATGACGGGCATCTGCATGTCCATGATGACGAGATCGTAGTCGGAGCCCTTCGTCTTCTCCACCGCCTCGCCACCGTGGTTGGCGATCTCCACCGCCAGATGCGCGTTTTCGAGGACGACCCTGGCGATTTCCTGATTGACCTCGTTGTCCTCGACGAGCAGGATGCGGGCCCCGGCGCGGAGGGCCATTCCCGCCGCGTCGGGCGCGGCCTTCGGCACGGAGCCGCGTTTCAGACGGGCGGTGAACCAGAAGGTGCTGCCCTGACCGGTCCGGCTGACGACCCCGACCTCTCCACCCATCAGATGGGCGAATCGTTTGGCGATGGCAAGGCCCAGGCCGGTGCCGCCGTACTTGCGCGTGGTCCCCACCTCGGCCTGCTCGAAGGCGTCGAAGATGCGTTCCCTGGCTTCTTCGGGAACGCCTATGCCGGTGTCCTCGACCTCGAAGCGGACCTTGACCCGGTCTTCGTCTCGTTCTTCCAACCGGGCGCGCAGGACGACCCGGCCCCGCTCGGTGAATTTGATGGCGTTGCTGGCGTAATTGACCAGGATCTGCCTGATACGCAGCGGGTCGCCGAGCAGGGGCAGATCGACCAGCGAATGATCGATCTCTTCGACCAGCTCGAGACCTTTCTCCCGCGCGCGGTCGCTCATCATCCTCGCCACATCGCCCAGGGTGGCCTTGACGTTGAGGTTCGTCCTCTCCAGCTCGAGGCTGTCGGCTTCGATCTTGGACAGGTCGAGGATGTCGTTGATGAGGCCGAGCAGGTGGGTGGCGGAGCTGGCGATCTTGTCGAGTTTCTCCTTCTGGCCTTGGTCCGCCGACTCTCTCTCGAGCAGGTAGGACAACCCCAGGATGGCGTTCATCGGCGTGCGGATCTCGTGGGACATGTTGGCCAGGAAGTTGGCCTTGGCCTGCGATGCGGCGTTTGCCCGCTCCTCCGCATCCTGCAGGAAGCGGAAGCCGTCCTCGAAATGCCTGACGTAGAGCGCGATGACGAGGGCGCAGACGAGGCCCGCGATGATGTAGCTCGAATACAGGTACCAGCCATTGCCCGCCGCGAACGGCAACTCGTACAGACGATTCCCGTGCCACGGGAAGGCAAGGATGACGGCCAGCAGCAGGACGGTGCAGTAGAGCGTGACGAAAAAGCCGAGACGCATGCCCAATTGGATGAAGGCGCCGGTGATCAGGACCACATACCAGCTGGAGATGGGGGAGGTGACCCCTCCTGTCGTGAAGGTCAGCAGGAACAATCCCGTGGCGCTGGCCAGGGATGAGGTCAGCCCGGCCGTGACCGTGCTCGAGCCCGAACGGAGCAGGAACAGCGCGACGACACTGGGAAGGACGCCGGCGATCAAACAGGTCGCCGCGCTCAGATAGGCGCCCAGGGCGCCATAGAACATCAGGTACAGGATCCAACTGCCGACGAAGGCGAACTGGAGGAGGTAGACGATACGCAACTGCACCTGTTGGCGCAGCGCGAGTTGGCCGGCGTTCGCGGGCAGCCCAAGACGCTCCGTCAACGCATCCTGCCAATGCCGCGGGGAAGCGCGCTGGCGGCTATCGGCGGCCACGCTTGGCGGCTCCCGATCCGGCCGGACCGATGGAGGAAGGGCGAGAGGCCAGGCGATTTTCTTCAGTCACGGGTTCTGGTTTTCGTCCGGCGGGAAGCCGAACCGCACGATGCGGGAAAGGCGGCGGGGGATGGACGTCGTGATCGCCTCGCGCCGAGCTGCTGCGATTCGGTGCCGCAAGCGCGTGCAAAGGGAAAAGGATAACACCCGGATCGGCCGGATACATTCCGAAACCCGGCCCCGGGGACCCGTCGGGCCTTAACCCGACGCGCAGGGGACAGCGGGGGCGTGCCGTCCCTGTCGCGTCCCCAACGGCCACGCAAGCGCAACGACCTACGCGGCGCCCTGGATCCGCCGCGCCGCCATGGCCTCGCCCGGCGCCCGCCCGCCGGGAACGAGGGTCACCCGGGCGCCGGCGGCCGGTTGCCGGCGCCCGGGT
>DAOLKI010000350.1:0-2956 GCA_035331665.1 Rhodocyclaceae bacterium | reverse complement strand
GGTCCCGGGCCCGCCCCGGCCGCGGCGACCGCGTCGTCCCCGGCGCCCGCCGAGCCGATCCGCAAGGGCGGCGTTCCGACCCTCGCCGTCGCCGGCGTGGTCGGAGTCCTGGTGGTGGCCGGGGGCGCGTGGATGATGCTTGGCAAGGGAAAGGAATCCGCTGTACCGGTTGCCCCCGCCGCGGTCGCCCCGGCCCCGGCGGCGCCGACTGCCGACCCGCTCCCCGCCCCCGGGGGCGACAGCATTGTGATCACCGCCGTCGGTCTGGCCGATCCCAGCGACCCGCGCTACCAGCAGGACAAGGGCCTGATGCAGGCCGACCTGAGGGAGGATGCGAAACGGCAACTGATCGAGAAGGCGGCGGCCCTCTACGTGAGCCAGGCGTCCCTGGACCAGAACTATCCTCTGCTCCAGGCGAAACTGCTCTCGCGCAGCGCGGAGTTCATCAAGACCCTGTCGGACGAGGGTACGCCCCGCGTCGGGAAGGACGGCCTGGCGACCCTGGCCGCCAAGGCGACCATCGATGTGCGGCAGGTCCAGAAATCCCTGAACCAGATGTCGCGGGACGAGCGGGTCGATTTCATCCGCAATAACGGCGATCCGAAGATTTCCGTGGCCATCACGGCGAAGAGTGCCGAAGGCGATCCGAGCGTCGCGGCGCCGCGCTCGCCGGTGGCGGAAAACCTCCTGAAGGAACGGATCCAGTCGTTTGGCTTCCGCCTGTGGGCCGACGAGGGAAAGAGCGGCGCGGACTTCGCGGTGACCGGGGAGGCCCGCTTCAAGAAGCTTTCGGCCAAGCTCGAGGCGTCCGGGATCACCATCGAAAAGTACGTGCTGACCTCCTGGACCGTGAAATGCACCGACCGCAGGACCGGTGAGGAGATCTATTACAACACCCAGATTCCTGAGAAGACCAGCTGGGCCACCGAGGAGCAGGCGCTCAAGGAGATCGGCAAACTGATCGGCGAGGAGTTCTCCAAGAACTTCTTCCTGCAGCACTTCCACTTCGCGGCGCAGCCCGTGAAATTGCGTTTCCAGGGATTGCCCGGCAAGGACACCGCGGACGCCCTGTTGCGCGAACTGCAGGGCATGCGCGGCGTGGTCTCCGTGCAACCGGCAGGCGGCGGCGGGACGGACGCCGCTTTCGACGCGCAGCTTTCGGGCGGCATGGTGGCGCCGTCGGAATTGGTACAGGGCAATCTGGTGGCCCTGTTGAACCGGAAACTGGGGCGGACCTGTTTCTCGGTTTCCGGGTCGGCCGGTACGGAGGTGACGATGGCCTTCGAGAAATCCTGCGGCGAACCGGCGGTACTGGGCCGGCTCGACGCGCTCCCGCCGGCGGCCCTGATGGCCGCGCCACCCACGCGGCGCGATGCCATCGTCAAGAATCCGGATACGCTGAAGAAGCTCAGCATCTAGGAGACGTCGGCGGTTCGACCGCGGTCGGATCGCCGCACGAGACTTCCCGGGAGATTTCCCGGCGGAGCTGCGTCAGCCGACCTGGAATTCCACGACTTCGGCGCCCTCGTCGGCCGCGCCGTGGCCGAAGGCGATACGCCCCTTGCCGCGCAGCAGCGCCTCCTCGCGCTTCAACACGAATTCGGCCTCGCCCTCGAACGTGACGTAGGTGCCGTTCGTGCTCTGGTCCACCAGGTAGTATTTGCCGCGCCGACGCTCGATGCGACCGTGGCTCCGCGAGGCCCGGGGATCACGGATGACGATGTCGCAGTGGGTATCGCGGCCCAGCGACACGGCCGGCCGGTCGGGCCCCAGAACCAGTTCGCGGCCGCCATGCAGGAGCTTGAGGGGTGGGCCGTCGGCACTGGCGGCAGTGCGGTTCTCGGCCAGCATGGTCAGGTCGCCCGACTCCTGCCAGATCACTTCGACGATCCGCACTTCCTCGGCCTTGCCCTTCACCGCCAGGGCGTCCAGTTCGCGCGTCGATTGCTTGAGCAGCGCCGGCAGGCCGTCGACGGTATCCCCCGTGGTGATAATCTGGCCGCCCTTGGCAAGCCCCGCCATTCGCGCGGCCGTATTCACGGTATCCCCGAAGACGTCCCCTGCCTCCTCGATGGCCGGCCCGAAGTGGAACCCGATGCGGATGGCCAGCTTGACACCGGAAATCGGGGGCAAGGCATCGACCCGCTGCTGCATGTCGCAGGCCGCGAGGCAACCCTGCTCCGCCGTTTCGAAGACCAGCATCAGTTCGTCGCCGATGGTCTTGACGACCCGGCCTTTGTATACCGCAGCCGCCCGCTCCATGCGGTTCAGGCAGCGTTCCACGGCGCGCAGGGCCTCCGCGTCACCCAGCTTCTCGTAGAGCCGGGTGCTCCCGGAGACGTCGCCGAAAAGAACGCAAAGGCTACGCGGAGTGTTCATGCGCGCTTCAACTCGGGTTTCGTCTTGGATCTCGCGGCCGCGGAATGTTGCGCGGCATAGGCCTGATGGGCGGCCGCCTCGGCCTGCCCGACTTCGACCGGATACCCCATGTCGGACAGCACCGATCCGAGGGCCGACAGGCAGAGCATGACATTTTCCGGCTTGCAGGAATAGCCCATCAGTCCGAAACGCCAGACCTTGCCCGCCAGGGGGCCGAGTCCGGCGCCGATTTCCAAGTTGAAATCGCCCAGCAGCCGGCGGCGCACGTCCAGGTCCACGACCCCCTCTGGGACGTAAACCGCATTCATCTGGGGCAGGCGCGCACCTTCCCGGACGACGAAGCGCAGCCCCATGGCCTCGAGGCCCGCCTTCAGCGCCAGATGATGGCGGTGATGCCGCGCCCAGGCGTTTTCGAGCCCCTCCTCCTTGAGCAGCAGCAGCGCCTCGTGCAGGGCATACAGGCTGTTGCCGGGTGCCGTATGGTGGTAGGTGCGCTGGGTGGCGCCCCAATACTCGAGGACCAGGTTCAGGTCCATGAACCAGCTCTGCACCTTCCGCTTGCGGGCCTTCACCCGGG
>DAOLKI010000349.1:0-3053 GCA_035331665.1 Rhodocyclaceae bacterium | reverse complement strand
TGAGGATGCGGAACTGGATACCCGCCTCGTCGGTGGCCTCGGCCATCGCCCCGCCCAGGGCGTCGACCTCCTTGACCAGGTGACCCTTGCCGATACCGCCGATCGAAGGATTGCAGGACATGGCCCCGAGCGTTTCGATGTTGTGCGTCAAGAGCAGGGTACGGGCACCGGCGCGGGCCGCCGCAAGGGCGGCCTCGGTGCCGGCGTGGCCGCCGCCGATCACGATGACATCGAAACGGGTGGGAAAGTCCATCGCAAGCCGGGCCGAAAAAAGAGGCGCAATGATACGCCTGCGTTCCCGGCTTTCAAATCGAAGCGGGCGATGATCGGATTGGCCCCGGGGGCAAATCCGGTTTCACGTGAAACACGCCCCCTCGGCCGGGCATCTGTTTCACGTGAAACCCGTGCCCGCCTACTTCTTGCCTCCCAGACCGAGGTAGCTCTCGATCACCCGGGGATTGTCCGCCAATTCGTCCGCCGGACCTTCGATAACCACCTCCCCCGTTTCCAGCACGTAGCCAAAGTCGGCAATCTGGAGCGCCGCCCGGGCGTTCTGTTCCACGAGGAGAATCGACACCCCGGTCTGTTTCAGGGCCGCGATGATATGGAAGATCTCCCGCACGATCAGCGGTGCGAGTCCCAGGCTCGGCTCATCGAGCATCAGCAGTTTCGGTTTGGCCATCAGCGCGCGGCCCACCGCCAGCATCTGGCGTTCCCCCCCGGACAGCGTTCCGGCCATCTGCGCCCTTCTTTCCCGCAGTCGCGGAAAGATCCGATAGACCTCACCCATCGTCTCCGCCTGGTCACGATGACCCTGCCGGTGCCGCATGAACGCGCCGAGCAGCAGATTGTCCTCCACGCTCATCTCGCCGAACAGCTCGCGCTTCTCGGGTACCAGCGTCATGCCGCGCGCCACCATGTCCTCCACCTCGGAATCCCCTACGGGAATCCCCAGGAAGCGCATTTCCCCGGCGCTCGCCGGAAGCACGCCCATGATCGCCGAGAGCAGCGTCGTCTTCCCCGCGCCGTTGGGTCCGATCACCGTGACGATGCTGCCGGGGGCGACCGTCAGATTCGCCTGGTGCAGGGCCTCGACCTTGCCGTACGAAACGCACAGGTCGCGCACCTCCAGAACTGCGCCGCCCGGCCCGCCGCTCATCCCTCCACCCCCCCGAGGTAGGCCTCGATCACGTCCGGGTGCCGCTGCACCTCCTCCGGCAAACCCTCGGCGATCTTCACGCCGAACTCCATGACCACCACGCGGTCGGCAAGCCCCATCACGAAATCCATGTCGTGCTCGACGAGCAGGATGCCCAGGCCCTCCTCGCGCAACTTGCGCAGGAGTTCCGCCAGGGCCTGCTTCTCCAGGTAGCGCAACCCGGCGGCCGGCTCGTCCAGCAGGAGCAGACAGGGATCGGCCGCCAACGCCCGCGCGATCTCGACGATGCGCTGCTGTCCGAGGGGCAGGCTCCCGGCCGCGTCGAACATGTGTGCGTCGAGACCCACCCTCGCCACCTGCCGACCGGCCTCCGCCAACAGGCGGGCCTCCTCGCGACGCTCCAGGCGCAGGCTCGCCGCCGCGACACCCCGCTCCCCCCGCAGATGGGCACCGATCGCCACGTTCTCCAAGACCGACATGGTCGCCAGCAGCCGCACATGCTGGAAGGTCCGGCTCATCCCGCGTCGCGCAATCTGCCGGCTCTCGAGCGTCTCGACGGGCTCGCCCAGGAAACGGATGCTGCCTTCCGTGGCGGCGCTGAAACCGGAGATGCAGTTGAACATGGTGCTCTTGCCCGCGCCATTGGGACCGATCAAGGCCATGATCTCGCCGGCCTTCACATCAAGACTCATCGCGTCGTTGGCCACGAGTCCGCCGAATCGTTTGGTGACCTCCTTCGCCTCGAGGATCACCGACCCCTGGGGCGGCAGTTTCCGGCGCGGCAACGGTTCCGCGTCGGGGACACGCCGCCGGTCCTTGGTTTCCGGCAGCAGGCCCACCAGAATGGGCCACAGCCCGTCCCGTGCCCGCTGCAATACGAGGATCATCATGACCCCGAAAACGATGACCTCGAAATTGCCCGAGACCCCCAGCAGTTCCGGCAACCAGTCCTGCAGCCATTGCTTGAGCACCGTGATCACGGCGGCGCCGACCACGGCCCCCCAGACGTGGGCGGCGCCGCCGACCACCGCCATGAACAGGTACTCGATGCCGATATGCAGCCCGAAGGGCGTCGGATTCACGAAACGCTGCAGATGCGCGTAGAGCCAGCCCGACGTGCAGGCGAACAGGGCGGCCACCACGAAGATCACAGTCTTGGAGCGGGCTGTGTTGACGCCCATCGACTCGGCCATCAGGCTGCCCCCCTTGAGGGCGCGGATCGCCCGCCCCTCGCGCGAATCGAGCAGGTTGCTGGTCAGCCAGATGGCCCCGAGCAGGACGGTCCAGATCAGGTAGAAGAACTCCCGGCCGTCCTTGACCTCCGTGCCGAAGATCTCCAGCACCTGGATGCCGGTCACCCCCGTGTGGCCGCCCAGGAAATCCAGATTGCCGAACAGGAAGTAAAGCGAGATGCCCCAGGCGATCGTGCCCAGGGGCAGGTAATGACCCGAGAGGCGCAACGTCAATGCGCCGAGGAGCAGCGCGACCACGGCGGTCAGGATCAACCCGATCACCAGAGCCACCCAGGGCAAGTGGCCGAAGGGCGCCAAAAGGGCCGGCAGGTCGGTCGCGGTGGTCAGATAGGCCGTGGTGTACCCCCCGAGGCCAACGAACGCGGCCTGGCCGAAGGAGGTGAGCCCGCCGACGCCGGTCAGCAACACGAGGCCCAGGGCGACCAGTGCGTAGAGGCCGATGTAGTTGAACAGGGTGACGTAGAACTCCGGCAACAGCGACGGCGCCACCAGCAGGGCCGCCAGGAAGGCGGCGAGGAAACCGTGCCGGCGCTTCATTCCTCCTCCTCCACGTGGTGCGTGGTCAGCGACCGCCACACCAGGACCGGAATGATCAGCGTGAAGACGATGACCTCCTTGTAGGCGCTCGCCCAGAAGGAGGA
>DAOLKI010000348.1:0-3054 GCA_035331665.1 Rhodocyclaceae bacterium | reverse complement strand
ACCGCGGAGAGGTGGATGAGTGGTTTAAGTCGCACGCCTGGAAAGCGTGTTTAGGTTAATAGCCTAACGCGGGTTCGAATCCCGCCCTCTCCGCCAGTAGGAACAAAGACTTACGAGAATCCGCACCGCCGCAGGACAGTTGCGGCGAACCCATCGGAGCCCCCGCCATCGGGGGCTTTTCGTTGGGGCCGGGACCAGCGCCGGCAGCGGACCCGCCGCGACCTCCGAATACCGGTAACGCCTACGCCTGGCACGCCGCCCAGCCTGCCCGACACCTCGCCATGGGTATCGGGAATCGGCGGGCAACGGCCGTGGGGGAGGACAGGTCGACGCCAGTCCCGGATGTGCGGCATGCCGCCCGGCCCATCGCCGCGCGCGTCCGCGGTCAAAGCGCGATGCACGTTCCGGTGCAGGACTCCGGTTGGTCGGATGGCGCCTGCGCCGCGCCGGGCGCACCCGCGTCGCACTCACGACAATCCCGACCTCGACGGACCGTCCGGCCGCTTCATCGGCGGCGCGGTGAGACCCTGCCCGCCGACCCGCGACATCCCCATTGACGCGGCCGGCCGTCGCCACTGCCTTTCCGGCCTGGCGGCGCCACGGGCCGGGAGCGGAACACGGCGTTTGATCCGCCCACGACGTGCCCGTCGCGGCCGACTTATCGATCGTGCGAAGGGGCGGTCGCCGGGGCCGCCTCTGGCCGGTTCGGCGTCGCCCCTCCCGACCGCAGGCGTTGCGGGAATTCCCGTCACGCCCCGCCACCTGCCCACGGTCGCCCCCGGCCGGGTGTCATATGCGTCTGGCTACGATCCGCCATGCCGCCCGAGGTACGACGCGACCCGACGCGGTCCGGCGAGAAACCCTATCTCAACCACAGGTAATAACGCCCCGTCATTTGACGAACGTCAATTCGCGCCCCTCGCGGAAGCGCAGAATGAGCTTCCTCATTGCATGCCGGGCGACCGGCAGGGGGGTGTGTCATGCTTGGCTTCGACTTGGGCAAGTACCGGACGATGGTCATCTCGATCGCCCTCTTCCTGGTGCTGGACCTCGGCGTACTGATCCTGAATTTCGTGATCTCGAGCGAGATCGACAAGGACGCCGTCAATATCAACCTCGCCGGGCGCCAGCGCATGCTGTCCCAGCGCATGGCCAAGACGGCCTTGCAGATCGAGGCGCGGACCACGCAGGGCCTGCCTTCCGAAAAGGAGGCGAAAGAATTGGCCCAGGCCCACGCGACCTTCGACCGGACGCTGAACGCCTTCGTCGCCAGCGGCACCACCCTGAGCGGCGCCGGCAAGGACATCCAGGTCGAACGCATCGACGATGCCAACGCCCAGGCCATTCTGACCGAGGCCAAGGGGCTATGGACCCCGTTCGGCGCGGCCATCCGCGCGCTCGGCGACAAGGGAGCGGCGTCGCCCGAGGCGGCGGCGGCGCTGGCGCGCCAGGCGGAGTCCGTCAACCTCGGCCTGCTCAAGCTGATGAACGATCTGACCACCCGCTGCGAGCAATTGTCGTCCGACAAGGCGACCACGCTGCGCATGGTCCAGATGGGGGGCATATCGCTGGCGACGATCAACTTCCTGATCATCCTGTTCCATTTCCTGCGCCACCTGCGCGAAAGCGACCGGCTGGTGGAAAAGGCCAAGCGGGAGACCGACAACATCCTGCAGACCACGCAGGAAGGCCTGTTCCTGCTCGACGAGAAGTTCGCGATGGGCACCCAGTACTCGAAGGCGCTGGCCGCCATCATCGGCACCGACAGGATCGCCGAGGAGAACTTCCTCGGCATCCTGCAGCCGATGGTGACCCAGAAGACGCTCGACACGACCAAGGAATACATCGAGCTGCTGTTCAAGCCGGAGATCAAGGAAAAACTGGTCGTCAGCCTGAACCCGCTGAACCACGTCGAAATCCTCCAGGCCCACGGTCCCGGCGAGATGACGACGCGCTACCTGCAGTTCGCCTTCAACCGGGTGCGCGAGGAAGGCCGCATCACCCATCTCCTGGTGACGGCCAACGACATCACGCGCCGCGTCAAGCTCGAACAGGAGCTGAAGGCGACCGAGGAACGGGCGAAGGGCCAGATGGGCATGCTGGTCGAGATCCTGCAGGTCGATCCCGCCGACATGCACCGTTTCCTGCGGGCGGCCAACGAAGGCCTCGGGCACATCAACAACCACCTGATGGACCAGAGCGGCAGCAAGGCGGAGCAGAAGATCAACGCCATCTACCGCATCACCCATCGCCTGAAGGGCGATGCCGGCGCGCTGGGCCTGTCGATGCTGGCCACGCCCTTCCACGAGCTGGAGGAGGTGCTGAGCGGGCTGCGCGGCCGGCCGAAGGTCTCCGGCGAGGAGTTCCTGCCCATCACGGTGCACCTCAAGGCACTGTTCGAGCACCTCGAGACGGTCGGCAACGCGGTCACCCGCATCGCGCAGATGCGCGGCGTGGTCACCGTCGAACCGCCGCGGCCACAGATCGACCCCGCCGAGGCCCTGCCGCGCGTGGTGAGCCAGTGGCAGGCCTTCACGCGCCAGATCGCCGAGCGCCAGCAGCGCCAGGTCCAGTTGAGCTACAGCGGCATCGACCTGCAGAGACTGGCCCCGGTGCTGCAGGAAAGCATCAACAGCATGGTCACCCAGTTCGTGCGCAATGCCGTGGTTCATGGCATCGAACCGCCCGCCGAGCGCCGCGCCCGCGGCAAGCCGGAGTCCGGCCGCATCGCGGTCTATGTGTCGCAGCGCGAAGACGGCGGCGCGGACCTGAGTTTCCGCGACGACGGCCAGGGGCTCTCGATCGCCAGGCTGCGGAATGCCGCGGTACGGGCGGGCAAGCTGACCGCGGAAGAGGCGGCGACGCTGGACCACCGCCGCATCGTGGCCCTGATCTTCGAGCCGGGCATATCGACCCGGGAAGAGGTCGATGAGGATGCCGGCCGCGGCGCCGGCCTGGACGCGGTGAAGGACATGATCGCGCGCCTGGGCGGCACCGTGCGCATCGGCAGCACGCCGGGCGAGTATTGCCATTTCCGCATCAGCCTGCCGGCGC
>DAOLKI010000347.1:0-3064 GCA_035331665.1 Rhodocyclaceae bacterium | reverse complement strand
CCGGGGGGTAGATCCACACGGTGTTCTGGCCGTACTTTGCCGCGATGCGCTTCAGTTCGCTGGCGATGAAATCCAGGGCCTCGTCCCAGGTGATCCGCTTCCATTGGCCGGAGCCCCTCGGTCCGACGCGCTTCATCGGGAACTTGATGCGGTTCGGCGAATACACGCGCCGGTGATAGGTGGCACCCTTCATGCAACCCCGCGGGTTGTATTCGTCGTCGGGGTAGTCCAGGGGCTGTTCGACCCGCTGGACGATGCCGTCCTTGATGAACACGTTCCAGGCGCAGGAGCCGGTGCAATTGGGCATGTTGATGCTGCGCACCACGCGTTCCCCCTGGAACAGGTTGCGGTAGCCGTCCTCCCAGGGACGGTCCTTGCGTTCGACAAGGGCGGCGAGCGCGGGACGCCCAAGGGTGAAGGGCATGCCCCCGGCGGCGGCGAGGGACAGGCTGCCTTTGATGAACTGGCGGCGGTTGGTGGTCATGGTCATTCCCCGGAAGACATTTCAGGCCCGCATGGGCGCGCTTTCGAGCCGCCGGATATCGCAACCCGGCGGCCCGGCCACGGTGGGACTCAGTTGCCCACGGACAGCACTTTGACGACGTTCTCGACCGTCTGGATCGTCCCCAGGACGGTGGGGCTGCCCCAGCGTACGTGATACTTGTTCTCGGGAACCTTGGCCAGGGCCAGCATCAGGTTGTTGAAAGCCACCAGATCGGCGGTCTCGAAGTAGGTGATGAAGTCGGTGTCGTCGATCCCCGTGGAATGGTAGAGCTTGCGCTTGACGTTCACAAGGTTGGCCAGGGTGGGCAGGGTGTGGGTTTCGATCTCCTTGAGCCGCTGGGCGTCGCTCAGGTTCCACCAATCGGCGTTCTTCTTCACGGGAACCATCAGGGCGTAACGCGGCGGATCGGCGGAATAGCTCGCCGCCGTGAGCCCCGCATTGAGGTCGGGGGACTTGTCCTTGGTGATGTAATTCAGGGCCTTGGTCACACCGACCAGATTTTCCGTGACGTCGAGGGCCATTCCGAACCGCGTCGCGCGGAAGTCGACCAGGAAGGCCTGGGTGGCCGCCATGTCATAGGAATGGACGCGCAGGAACAGGTCGCTGCCGGCCTCGAATCCGCGCGTCAGGTAGGCGTCCACGATGACCTTTTCCTTGTGCTTGTCGACGACGGCCACGACCTCGGCGGCAGCCCCCTTGCGTTCGGCCAGGGCCAGGCGGTAATACTCCGGGCGGACCTTGTAGGTCGAGAAGTTGCCGTAGACCCCGGCCGCGGCCAGGATCTTGGCCCGGTCCACCGGCGCCGGCGCCTGCTGGTCCGCGGTCTGCGCATACGTGGCCGCACTGCCGACTGCCAGGAAGACGGACACGAGGGCTGCTGCGATCTTGCTCATGATGAAACCTCCTTCAAAGGGAAGCGACGGAATGCGGGAGGATGGGCCGGTGTCGCCGTTGCCGGCGAAGCGCATGGATTGCGTTTGCGATGAACCTGGATGTCACGGTGGGTCCCGTCCCGGCGGCGCGTCGCGGTACTGCGCCGTTTCGGTAATATCTGCCCGTGAATTCGGCCAATAGACCCCGTTGGTTACAGGGTGACAAAAATTGTTCGGCGCAACATTCCGAATGTTTTTGTCGGACTCTGTAACGATATTCGCGCATGGACCGAAGTACCCGGGAACGCCAGTGGAATTCCAGCGAGGCACGACTGCGCGGCCTGCTGATGGCAGGGCTGGCCGGCGACGAGGGCGCCTATCTGTCCTTCCTCCGGGAGCTGTCGGGCCATCTGCGCGCGTTCTTCCGGCATCGTGTGGCGGGGATGCCGTCCGACGTGGAGGACCTGGTGCAGGAGACACTCTTGGCCATTCACAATCAGCGTCACAGCTACGATGCGGGTCAGCCGCTGACCGCGTGGCTGCATGCGATCGCGAAATACAAGATCGTCGACCTGTACCGGTTCCGGTCGTCCCATGGCGCGGTGACGGCGTCCATCGACGACGTCGAGGCAGTTCTTGCCTTCCAGGACTGGGATGCCGAGGACGCGCGGATCGACGTGGAGGGCATGCTCGCGACCCTGCCCGACCACTTTCGGCTACCGATCGTGCTCGTCAAACTGCAGGGGCTGTCGGTGCGCGAGGCAGCCGAGGCGACGGGAATGTCCGAGTCGGCCGTCAAGGTCGGCGTGCATCGTGGATTGAAACGGCTGGCCGCCTGGATCACGGAGGGAAAATGAGAACCGACGACCTCGTCCTCATGCTCGCGACCGGGTCGCGACACGCAGGCGGCGAAGCCTTCGGGCGCCGCCTGCCGGTCGCGCTGGCTGCCGGCACCGGCATCGCCGTTCTCCAGATGACCGTGTTCCTCGGCATCCGCCCGGACTTGGGCAGCGCCGCGGCCGGGGTCGATTTCTGGATCAAGATCGCCGTGCCGTGCGCATTGATGGCGGCCGCCCTGGGCCTGGTCCTCCGGCTGGGACGTCCGGGCGCGCGGATGGGACCGCTGCCGGGATTGGCGGCAATGCCGGTGGCGCTGCTCTGGGGCCTGGCCGCGGTCTCGTTGTTCGGCGCCGAACCGGCGCGTTGGCCGGAACTCCTGCTGGGCGAGACCTGGGCGGTTTGCCCCTTCCTGATCGCCTTTCTCGCGGTGCCGATGTTCGTGTCCAGTTTCTGGACCCTGCGCGACCTGGCGCCGGTACGGCTGCGCCTCGCCGGAGCGGCAGCCGGGTTGTTCTCCGGTGCCACCGGAGCGGCGGTCTATTCACTGCACTGCCCGGAAATGGCCTACCCGTTCGTCGCGACCTGGTATGTGTTGGGCATGCTGATGCCCGTTCCCCTGGGCGCCTACCTCGGCCCGCGGCTCCTGCGCTGGTAAGCGCCTTCCTGCCGGATCGGAATCACGCCCCCGGCACCAGCAGAAGGTTCGGCCCGGCCCGCGTGTAGCCGGCCTCGTACACCAGGATGTCGAGGGCCAGGGTCGCCAGGTCGTCGGCGACGGGATCGGCATCCGGTGCCTTTTCCTGATAGACGATCTTCAGGTAGGAATGGCAGTCGTCGCAGGTCTCGG
>DAOLKI010000346.1:0-3138 GCA_035331665.1 Rhodocyclaceae bacterium | reverse complement strand
TTCCAGGGCCGCCATGTCGCCCCGGTGGGGGATGCCGATGAACCAGAGGCGCCCGGCCTCGACGGCCACCTGCATGCGCTTGTCCTGGCTGGCGGCGGGCGCGTCGATCGCCTCCCGGTAGCGCGCCTCGCCCAGGGGCGACAGGGGCACCAGGGGCTGGTTGTCGGAGCCGCGCCAGAGGCCGCCCAGAGGCCGGCCGTCCGAATAGGGCTCGGGGATCAGGGCGTCGAGGCGGGCCAGGATGTCGGCATGGTCCCGGCGCAGGGTCTTCAGCGGATGGCCGCTGTAGCAGAGGAGGTCGAAGGGCCGCGCCAGTTCCCTGCGCCAGCGCTGCAGGCCGTCGAGCAGCGCGGCGAGGGCCGCCGGCTGGTCGAAGGGCTCGCCGCCGGAAATCGTCACCCCGTCCAGCACGCCGCCCGTGGTGCGCCGGCACCAGGCCAGCAGGCTCGCCACCGTCATGGCCTTCGCCGGGTCCGGCTCCCAGGTGTCGCGGGACACGCAGCCCTTGCAGCGGATCGAACAGCCCTGCAGCCAGAGGCCGATGCGCCGCCCGGGCCCGAGGACCGTGACGGGGAAGTGGGCCTTGTTGACGGCGATCTTCATGGGGTGGCGATGGGGATTTCGGGGCCCGGCGCGGGCTTCGCGTTCAGGCGAGCGTCACCGAGAACACCTTGTCCTCCTCGACGACGTCCGCCACCGCGACCCGATCACGGCCCTCCAGGTCCAGGTCGAATAGGGCCCGGGCCAGGGGGTTGATGAAGGCCGACTCCAGCGCGTTGCCGATGCCGCGGCCGCCGTTGGAGAGGTCGCGGGTGCAGATGCCCAGCAGGCGCTCGCGCACCGCATCGGGGAACACCAGCTCCACCTTGTGCTCGTCGCGCACCCGGGCCACCACGTTGCCGAGCATGCCGGCGAAGATGCGGGCGGCGATGTCGGCGGAGATGAAGTTGAAGACGACGATGTTGTCGCCTATGCGGTTCAGGATCTCGGGCCGGGCCAGGCGGTACTTGAAGTGGTCGGCGATGGCGTTGCGGACCCGGCTCTCCACCACCTCGTAGGGGTCGCCGGGGCGCACGTTCTGCACCCGGCGGCCCTGGTCATCGGCCACGTAGATGCCCAGGTTGGAGGTGAAGACGATGATGGCCTCGGAGAAGTAGGCCGTGTCGCCGCGGCCGTCGGTCAGGCGGCCGTCCTCCAGGATCTGCAGGAACTTGTCCAGGATGCGCGGGTGGGCCTTCTCGATCTCGTCGAACAGGATCACGGAAAAGGGCCGCTCGCGCACGGCGCCGGTCAGCTCGCCGCCGGCGTCGAAGCCGATGTAGCCCGGCGGCGCGCCGAGCAGGCGGGCACCGGCATGCTCCTCGGCGAACTCGCTCATGTCGAAGCGGATGTAGGCCCGCTCGTCGCCGAAGATGAGCTGCGTCAGCGTCTTGGCCAGCTCGGTCTTGCCGACGCCGGTCGGGCCGGCGAAGAAGAGCACGCCCCGGGGCCGCCCGCCGCCGGCGCGGGCCTGGGCGCCGGTGAGGCCCATGACGGAGCGCATCAGGATGTCGATGGTCTTCACCGTGGCCTGGTGCTGGCCCTTGACCCGGTCCTCGATGGCGACCCGGGCATTGCGGATCTTCTCCCTCAGGTAGTCCTTGCGCCACGGGTTGTCCAGGGCGCCGACCTTGTAGCAGCGCACCGCGTCCTCGACGCTCTCGATGCCGATGCCCTGGCGTAACGCGAGCTGGGCCACGTCGCCCAGGGCCACCAGGGTCAGGCCGTCCGTCGTGTTGGCGAAGCGGCGGGCGAATTCCTCGCGCGCCGCGTCGGCGGCCGCGGCATGGCCGGGAAAGATGGGCGCCAGCTGCCGCGCCGCGGCCTGCCGCGTCTCGAAGTCCGGCCGCCCCACGACGAGGCTCGCGATACGCTCGGAATCGAGGGCGAACCAGGAGGGCAGGTCCTGGGGCCGGTTCACCAGCCAGAGGACGGGATTGAACAGGGGCATCCCGGCCGGCGTGGCGCCCTCCGCCTTGGGCACGACGGGGGTTGCCGCCAGGGACAGCTTCTCGGCGGTGACGAAGAAGCGGTGCTCGCCGGCATCCAGATGGTCCGCGGCGCGGGCGAGCCGC
Source organism: Rhodocyclaceae bacterium (assembly GCA_035331665.1). Classification (GTDB taxonomy): domain Bacteria; phylum Pseudomonadota; class Gammaproteobacteria; order Burkholderiales; family Rhodocyclaceae; genus JAEUNJ01. The sequence goes on along the minus strand of DAOLKI010000346.1, from coordinate 1,024 downwards.
GAGGCGAAATCCACGACCAGCGCGCAGCGCGCCTCGCGGGAAGCGGTCAACCGGCGCATCAGCCCGGCCAGGGATTCCAGGCCCATGGGCATGGCGCCGTCCTGGAGCTTGAGGTCGTGGATGCGCACCGCCAGGTCCGCGACCGCCGGCTCGGCCGGATAGACGCGCAGGCCGTCGGCCGGGTCGAAGACCAGCAGGTAGCGGTAGCCGGCCGCCTTGAGCTTCTCCCACAGGCCGCGCAGCAGCGGCACCAGCACGGGCGCCCCGCCGGGCAGCGGCAGCAGCAGGTTGTCCCGGATGTTGCCCGAGACGACGAACTGGGAGCGGATGGGCAGCAGCCGCTCCAGGTCCCTGAGCCAGCGGGGGGTGAGGTCGTCGGTCATGATGGAGTGGAAAGCCTGTTATTCACCACAGAGGACACGGAGGTGGCGGAGGAAGGCAAAGGAAAAGCGGCAAATCCAGGGCTAACCACCAAGACACCAAGGACACCAAGGGGCACCAAGCAGAGCGAACGCGGGCCTTCGGGAAAGCGCTGTTTCGGCCGGATGTTGCCGGTGGCATTTCTCATGCTTTTCTCCGCGTCCTCTGCGACCTCTGCGGTGAAAGGATTTCGGTTCACCTGATCTCCCGTTTCAACGGAGCCGCCGGCCGGCTTTCGTCGGCCCCGGCCCGGCGCGGCAGGGAGGCGGCGTCGACCACCTGCACCGGCACCTCGCCGGCCTGCAGCAGGCGCGTCACCTCCACCTTCAGGCCCCTGGCCGCGAGCGTGGCGAAGAGTTGCGGGAATTCGGCGCACCATCGCTCCTCGGCCATCATGTCCTCGATGCGCCTGTCCTCACCGGCCGTGCCGGCGCGCACCACGTTGAAGTTCATGGCGCCCCGCTGCGCATCGACGCGCAGGCGCACGTGGTAGTCGCCCCAGCCCGCCTTCCGGAAATGGGCGAGGCCGCCCGCGGCGAACAGGGTGTCGGCGATCTCCTCCACCTCGTAGCCCAGGTCCTTCAGGGATTGCTCCAGCACCAGG
>DAOLKI010000345.1:0-3150 GCA_035331665.1 Rhodocyclaceae bacterium | reverse complement strand
CCTGGGGTTTCGGCCGCAACGTGGGCTTCCAGTTGAAGCATGCCAAGGCGCTGGAGCAGAAAGTCCGCTACATGCACCACAAGCACGGGAAGAAGCTGAGCCTGGTGGGCTGGAGCCTCGGCGGTGTGTTCGCCATGTATGCGACGCACCGGGCGCCGGAATGCGTGCGCAGCGTGATCACGCTGGGCAGTCCGGTGTCCACGGACATGGGCAGCGAGACCTCGCCGCTGGTCAAGGCGCTCTACCGCGCCATCGCCCACCCCATGGGTCCGTCGGCCCATTCGGCCCACCCGCGCGCCAAGCTGATGCAGGGACTGCCGCCGGTGCCGGCCAGTTGCCTCTACTCGCTGAGCGACGGGGTCGTGCCGCCGCAGGATGCGACGATCGACGGCGACGTGCTGATGCACGAGAACATCCGCGTTCCCGGCAGCCACGTCGGGCTGGGCTTCAACGCGCTCGTGCTGTGGATCGTCGCCGACCGGCTTGCCCAGACGGAAGGGAAATGGGAGCCCTTCCAGCCGTCGGGCCTGCTCGGCCGGATCTACGAATTCACGACGAGCGCCGCCGTGCCCGCTTGAGGGGCGTCACGTTCGACTTGCCCTGGCGGGGTCGCGCCAGGGCGAGATATTCCTGGAAACTGTCCCGCACGCACTGGGCGAAGAGATCCGGGTCCGGCATCTGGTCCCGGCAGGCCGTGGGCGACAGGATCAGCTTGCCGTCGTAGCTCGTCACCGCGAAGACCAGCCCCATGCCGTCGCTGATGGGCATGATCGCCGAGAAGTAGGTCATCCGGGCGCCGTTGAGGTACAGCGGCACGGACGGCCCCGGCACGTTGGTCACCGTGCAGTTGGCGAGCGGTGCCCGGCGGCCCAGGTCGGTCACCGCGCGGGTCAGCATCTTGCTGGTCAGCGCCAGCGTGGCGGCCGGCGCGTGGCGCGTGATGTCCGTCAATTCCCGCGCCCCGACGGCCTGGTGGATCGCCTCGGACGACCGGGTCTGGTCGCGGATGAAAGCCAGGCGGGCCACGGGGTCGGGCAGGTCGGTCCCGAGGAGCACCCGCATCCATGACATTTCCATGGCGCTGTCCGGATCGTCCTTGTCGGAACGGATGGCGACGGGGGCGATGGCCGAGAGGCTCGCGGCCGGCAGTTCCGCATTGATTTCCAGGTAACGGCGCAGGCCGCCGCCGCAGACGGCGAGAACCGTGTCGTGGGTCGTCGCGCCTTCCGCAAGGCTGCGGATCTCGCGCAGTTCCCCCAGGTCGAAGCGCCGGGTCTCGAAGACCCGGTGCGGCGAGACGATGGAGTTGAAGCGGGTCACCGGCATCCGTTTGGGATGGAACAGCATGTCGCGCACCATGCGCAGGCCGCTCGGGAAGAGTTGCGCCATGGCCCGGAACAACGGCGGCGCCAGGCGCAACGGCGCCAGGCATGCGCCGGTCAGGCCGCGCAGGGCAAGACCCATCGGGCCCGGCGCAGCCTCCGGGAACCAGGGCTCCGGCGGCACGGGTTTGGGCGGGATGGGCGCGGTGTCGTGCAACAGCATCGTGATCTCGCTGCCGTGCTCCACGTCGATCGCCGCGTGATGGATCTTCGTCAGCAGCGCGAAACTGCCCTTGGGGAGGTCCTGGAACTGGTCCAGGCCCTCGATCACGTACATTTCCCAGAGCGGCCGGCTGAGGTCCAGGGGCCGGGCGTGGATGCGCGAGGCCAGGATGCAGAACTGGCGCCAGTCACCGGGCTTGGGCAGCGCGATGTGCCGCACGTGGTATTCGAGCTCGAAGTGCTCGTCCTCGATCCAGTACGGGTAGTCCAGGTTCAGCGGCACGCGCATCAGTTTCTGGCGGAACACCGGGGAACTGCCCAGGCGGTTCTCGATGTGGGCGAGGATGTCCTTGAACCGGACCTTGCCGCCGGGCGCCGTGGACTGATCGTAGATGTGCAGCAGGGAGACGTTGGCGTTGGCGTGGCCGGAATCCGAGTACAGGAAGGTTGCGTCGTGGGGGCTGAGTTGGCGCATGGAAACCCTCTATCGGTCGGGGGCAAACGTCCATTATGCCCCAACCCTTCGCGTCGAAACTATATTTCGCGTAGCGGAATTATGGCGGATTGCTCAGAGCGTCTGTCAAGGCTTCCACGCGGGTCGCCAGTTCGCGCGCCAGTTCGCCCATTCCGGGGTCGCGCGCCCTGGCGGCGAGTTCGGTCTTCAGGGCGAAGGCCTGGACCGATTCCGCCATCAGGTTGCCGGCCGCGCCCTTCAGGCCGTGGGCCAGGAAGGCCAGCTTTTCGGCATCTTCGGCGGCCGCGCGCAACTCGCCGGGCTTGCCGGCGAGGGAAGCGACGGCCGTCGCCGCCAGCTTGTGCACGAACGCGGACCGGGTCCGGTAGCGCTCGCGCAGGCCCGTCCAGTTTACGAGCGGCTGGCCGTCGGGCGCCGGGATCGCACCGTCCGGCCCCACGGCGCCGGGCACGGGCGGAGCCCCGCCTGCCGCCCCGGACGACGGCGTTCCGGCCTGCTGCCCGGCGCGCCGCGCGTGGCGCCGGATCGCGTCCACCAGCGCCTCGATGTCCACCGGCTTGGTCAGGTGCTCGACCATGCCGGCCGCCCGGCAGCGTTCCTTCTCCTCCGGCATCGCATGCGCCGTCAGCCCGATCACCGGCAACTGCGGCGCCTTTTCGCGCAGACGGGACGCCAGCTCGTAGCCGTCCAGCTCGGGCATCTGCACGTCAGTGACGACAATGTCATAGGCTTCGGCGCCGTCGCGTTCGAGGACGGCCAGGGCCGCCCGGCCATCCTCCACGCATACCAGTCGCGGCCCCTCCGGCTCGAGGATCTCCTGGAGCACCAGGCGATTGACCTCGTTGTCCTCGGCCGCCAGGATGGAAACTCCTGCCAGGCGGCCACCCGCCGGCACGGCGGCCGCGGGGGCCGACGGCCGCGTCTCCAGCGCTTGGCGCACGTGGCGCGCGCGCAGCGGCCTTTCGAGAATCCGCAGGTCGGTCGTTGCCGGCGCGGCGTCGACGCCCGGCGTGACGATGGCCGCGACGCGCCGGCCGGCAGCGCGCTCGGCGGCCAGCACGGACTGCCCGGCCGGGTCGTCCGATGATGCCAAAGGCATTATCAGCAGGTCGGCGGCGGCGCTCCCGGTAC
>DAOLKI010000344.1:0-3151 GCA_035331665.1 Rhodocyclaceae bacterium | reverse complement strand
CCGTCTTCGTCTATGCCACCTGCGTGACCGCTCGCATCGGCGACGACCTGGAGGCCACCTGCAAGGCAGCGGCGGGCCACTATGGCCTCCCCGTCGTGCCCGTCGATGCGGCGGGCTTCTACGGCACCAAGAACCTGGGAAACCGCCTGGGCGGCGAGGCCATGTGGCGCCACGTGATCGGCACCCGGGAGCCGGACCCGGTGGCGCCGGAGGTGCTGGCCTCGCTGCCGGCCGGGATGCGGGTCCACGACGTGAACCTCATCGGCGAATACAACATCGCCGGCGAGTTCTGGAACGTGGCACCGCTGTTCGACGAACTGGGGCTGCGCATCCTGTGCACCCTGTCCGGCGACGCCCGTTTCCGTGAGGTCCAGTCCATGCACCGGGCCGAGGCGACCATGGTGGTCTGCGCCAAGGCCCTGCTCAATGTCGCCCGCAAGCTGGAGGAAACCCACGGCGTGCCCTTCTTCGAGGGCAGCTTCTACGGCGTCAAGGACACGTCCCAGGCCCTGCGCGACTTCGCCCGCCTGCTCGACGACTACGACCTGGCGCAGCGCACCGAGGCGCTGATCGTCCGGGAGGAGGCCAAGGCCGATGCGGCCCTGCAACCCTGGCGGGAACGCCTGCGCGGCAAGCGGGTGCTGCTCTACACGGGGGGCGTCAAGTCCTGGTCCATCGTCTCCGCGCTGCAGGACCTGGGCATGACGGTGGTGGCCACGGGCACCAAGAAATCCACCGAGGAGGACAAGGCGCGCATCCGGGAACTGATGGGCGAGGACACGCGCATGATCGACGACGGCAGTCCGAAGGCCCTGCTGGGCGCCTACAGGGACCTGAAGGCCGACATCCTGATCGCCGGCGGGCGCAACCTCTATACGGCCCTGAAGGCCCGCATCCCCTTCCTGGACATCAACCAGGAGCGCGAATTCGCCTATGCCGGCTACACCGGCATGCCGGAGCTGGCCCGGCAGCTCGCCCTTTCCATCGAAAGCCCGGTATGGGAGGCGGTACGCCGGCCGGCACCCTGGGCGACGAAGCAATTGCCCGGGACGGTGGTACCGGCCGCCTGAATCGGGAAAAGCGGTTGCGCCACGGAGGCACGGAATGCGCGGAGGAACAACATGGACTCGGCGCGGTCGCCGCCTTCACCCTGCGCGTGGCGCGAACGGGGCGCGCAAGACCTTGATGTTCCGCATTACCCTGCGTCTCCTTGCCTCTGTGACGAGGTCTTCGCGCTGAATCCCGGCCGGTGGGTGGCGGGAGCGCGCAGCCGCGCGCCGCGCGGCTGCCGAAATGACGGCGTCAGGGGGTGGACAGGGACGGACCGGCCCCTCAGCAGCCGGCGACCAGCCGGCGGGCCAGCACCTCTGGCGCGACGGCGGCCAGGGTCCGGTCGGGCAGCCAGGTGGTGAGGCGGGAACCCTCTTCGCTGGGGTCGATGCGGATCACGCCGAAGGTGGCGTAGGTCGGCTCCGGAGCGGTGACGACGATGTGGCCGCCTTCGTCGGGCGAATCGCCGGCGACGGTGCGCACGCGCAGTTCGGGCATCTTCCGATTGATGTTTACCGCGATGCAACGGGCGGCTTCCCGCGGCGCGGTGAAGCTGGCGATCTCGACGCGGGCGCCGGCGCTGGAGGAAGCCGTCGGCGTCTCCGCCGACCCCGACAATACGATTGCGACGATGGCGATGCCTGCGATGGCCGGTGTCATGTCTGCGTCTCCCGTGAACGACTTCCGGCCGCCGCGGAGCGGGCGTCGGCCGGTCTGTTTGTCTCATCGCCGATCGTAGCGGGGACGCCGCGGCGCGTTGGCCGGAGAACGGCCGGAAATGGCCGGCATACCGCCTGATCGGCGTGCGTCGCCGACGCCACGGCCGCGCGTGGCGCCGGGTCGGGAATCCAAGACGGGGGCGGCTGAAAGGGGCCGCCCGCCGCCACGCGGCAAACGCGCCGGCACCGGAAATTTGTCACGCCCGGTAGTCCGTTCGGACTATTGAGGGTACGCGGGGAGGCTGCGATACTCGGTCCCCGATAACCCTTTTTCAATCATCAATTTCAAGGAATCCAGGATGAAACCCGCTCGCATCGCTGCCGCCCTGGCGCTCGTGTTCGGCGCCGTGGTCGCCCCCGCCCACGCCGATACCGTCTATTGGACCGACTGGACCTCGAAGACCGCAGGGAACCCCGGCTCGGCCGCGGGAACCATTGCCTTCCCCGGCAGCACCGTCGGGGTCCGGTACTCGGGCGAGATCTTCCTGGCCGGCGATCAGGGCAACTGGAACCAGCAGGTCGCCACGTACACCGAACCGGGCATCGTCGATAATCAGCCCGCTCCCTACAACGTGAGCATCCAGTTGCGCGGCAACACCTCGACGAAAGACACGATCACCTTCTCCACGCCCGTTTACAACCCGGTCATGGCGATCCAGAGCCTCGGCCAGGGCGGCGACCAGGCCGTCTACGTCTTCGACCAGCCTTTCACGATCGTCAGCTCCGGCCCGGGTCACTGGGGCGGCGGCGGCCCGGGTTCCTTCGTGCAGAGCGGGAACAGCCTGATCGGCAAGGAAGGCAACGGCCTCATCCAGTTCTACGGCATGTACAGTTCCATCAGCTGGACCGCCAACGACGGAGAGAACTACCACATGTTCACCATCGGCGCCCCGGTCCCCGAACCCGAGACCTACGCGATGATGCTGGCCGGCCTGGGTGCCCTGGGCGCCGTCGCGCGCCGCCGTCGGAAGCAGTAAGCCGCGTCTTCCCACCCGGCGGAAAGCCCGGCTTCGGCCGGGTTTTTTTTCGCTTCGGCCGGGCTTTTTTTCGTTCAAACGACGCGCTGGCCAACGCGGCCGTAGCGCACCCGACGGCGTCCTCGGTCACCCTGCGGGAGGCGCGATTTGTCGGCTTTCCTACATCGGACGACATCTTCAACTCGATGAATTAGCGCCAGTTTTCAGTGGCACGGGGCTTGCGTGGCAGGAGCCGGAAACCTCCGACTCCCGCCACGCCATGACCGAAATCGTCCGCAAACCGAAACCGCTCGCCGTCAATCCGCTGAAGGTGAGCCAGCCCGTGGGCGCCTGCCTGGCCTTCCTGGGGGTGAACCGGGCGATGCCGCTGATGCACGGCTCCCAGGGCTGCACGGCCTTCGCCAA
>DAOLKI010000343.1:0-3172 GCA_035331665.1 Rhodocyclaceae bacterium | reverse complement strand
GCGGTGCTGATGGCCAGCATGAGCGGTTCGGCCCTGGCCGATACGGCCGCCCTGGCGACCATCCTGCTGCCGATGATGCGCAGCCGGGGCTATCCCTTGCAGACGTCCGCCGGCCTCCTCGCTTCCGGTGGCATCATCGCGCCCATCATCCCGCCGTCGATGCCGTTCGTGATCTACGGGGTGACCACCAACACCTCGATCTCGGCCCTCTTCATCTCGGGCATCGTGCCCGGCCTCGTCATGGGTGCCGGCCTCATCGTCGCCTGGCGCTGGGTCCTGCGCGGCATGGAACTTCCCGCCGATCCGCCGTTGCCCCTGTCCCGCCGCCTGGCCGCCACGGCAAGGGCGTTCTGGGCCATGTTGATGCCGGTCATCATCATCGGCGGCATGAAGACGGGAGTGTTCACGCCCACCGAGGCGGCGGTCGTGGCCGCCTTCTATGCGCTCGTCGTGGCCCTCTTCATCCACCGCGAGATGCAACCGGCGGAGATCTACCACGTGTTGCTGCGCGCCGCCAAGACGACATCGGTCGTCATGTTCCTCTGCGCCGGCGCCCAGGTCGCCAGCTACATGATCACGCTGGCCGACCTGCCCGGCGTGCTGACCGCGTGGCTGGGCCCGATGGTGGAGAATCCCCGGACCCTGATGACGGTCATGATGATTGCGTTGGTGGTCATCGGTACCGCCCTCGATCTGACACCGACCATCCTGATCTTCGCCCCGGTGATGCTCCCCATCGCCGTGAAGGCCGGCATCGATCCGGTCTATTTCGGGCTGATGTTCATCCTGAACGGAGCCATCGGCCTGATCACACCCCCCGTCGGCACAGTACTGAACGTGGTTGCGGGCGTGGGGCGCCTGTCGATGCACCAGGTCATCAAGGGGGTGAATCCCTTCCTGCTGGTCTACCTGTTCATTCTGGCCCTCTTCGTCGTCTTTCCGCAGATCGTCACCGCGCCGGTTCACTGGATGCGCTGATCCCGGCCTACAAAAACCAAAGGAGAAAACCATGCAAGCCACCCGCCGCAGTTTCCTGACCCTCGCCGCAGCCGTCCTTCTGGCGACCCCCTTCGCCGCCGACGCACAGGACTTCAAGCCGCGCCTGATCCGCTTCGGCTACGGGCTGAACGAGGTCTCCAACCAGGGTCGTGCAGTGAAGTTCTTCGCCGAACAGGTGGAGAAGGCCTCCGGCGGCAGGATGAAGGTGCGGGCCATCGGCGCCGCGGCGCTCGGCCCCGATACCCAGATGCAGCAGGCCCTCATCGGGGGCGCCCAGGAGATGATGGTGGGTTCCACCGCCACCCTCGTCGGCATCACCAGGGAAATGGCGCTGTGGGACACGCCCTTCCTGTTCAACAACGACAGGGAGGCGGATGCGGTCCTGGACGGTCCCATCGGAACGAAGGTCATGGACAAGCTGCAGGAAAAAGGGCTCGTCGGCCTGGTGTACTGGGAGAACGGCTTCCGCAACCTGACCAACAGCAAACGCCCGGTCAACCGCCTGGAGGATCTCGATGGCATCAAGCTGCGGGTGATGCAGAACGAGGTCTACCTGGAGAGCTTCAAGCTCATGGGGGCCAACGCCATCCCCCTGCCATTCTCGGAACTGTTCAGCGCATTGGAGACGAAGACCGTCGATGGCCAGGAGAATCCCTACAACACCATCCTGTCGAGCAAGTTCTACGAGGTGCAGAAATACCTCTCGGTGACCAACCACGTCTACAGCCCGTGGATCATGCTGGTCAGCAAGAAATGGTGGGACCAGCTGTCCAAGGACGAACAGCGCGTCCTGCTCGAGGCCGCGAAGGCGAGCCGCGACTACGAGCGCAAGGACACCCGCGCCGAAGCGGCCAGGGCCGTGGGCGACCTGAAAGGCAAGGGCATGGCCATCAACGAGGTCCCCGCCAAGGAAGTCGGTCGGATGCGCGACAAGCTGACCCGGGTCAACGCGCTGATCGCGGCGAACGTGGGCATGGAGCTGTGGACCGAGACCCAGGGCGCCCTGGCGGCTTTGCGCAAGTGAACGGGCGGCGCGAAGTCTCGCCGGCCACCGGAAAGGACCCGGTCGTGCGAATGGCGATGATCGGCCTGGGCCGCATGGGGGCCAACATGGTGCGCCGGCTGCGGCGCGGCGGCATCGAGGTCGTCGGATTCGACCAAGAGGCCGGAACGGTCGCGGCCCTGGCCGGGGAAGTCGGCATGGTCCCGGCGGGATCCGCGGCGCAGGCCGTGGAGCACCTTTCCCCGCCCCGCGTCGTCTGGCTCATGCTCCCGAGCGGCGCGCCGACCGAGTCGCAGGTCACCGAACTGGCCTCCCTGCTGGCACCCGGGGACATCGTCGTCGACGGGGGGAACTCCAACTTCAAGGACAGCCAGCGGCGCGGCGCCTGGCTGGCCGCGCGGCGTATCGGATTCATGGATGCCGGCACTTCGGGCGGCGTCTGGGGCCTGGACAACGGCTACTGCCTGATGGTCGGCGGCACCGCGGAAGTGGCCCGCGCGGTGACGCCGATCCTGCAGGTCCTCGCCCCGGCGGCGGACCGCGGCTGGGCCCACGTCGGCGCGGTGGGGGCCGGCCACTATGCAAAGATGATTCATAACGGCATCGAGTACGGGATGATGCAGGCGCTCGCCGAGGGCCTGGACCTGCTCAAGCACAAGGGGGATTTCGCCTTCGACCTGGCCCAGGTGACGGAGCTGTGGCGGCATGGATCGGTGGTGCGCGGCTGGCTGCTCGACCTCACCGCCGACGCCCTGCGCGGGGACCAGGACCTCGCCGGCGTCGCGCCTTACGTGTCCGACTCGGGCGAGGGCCGGTGGACCGTCATCGACGCGGTGGAACAGGGGGTGCCGGCACCCGTCCTGACGCTGGCCCTGCAAATGCGTTTCGCCAGCCGGGACGAAACCGGGTACGCCCATCGGATCCTGTCGCTGATGCGCAATGCCTTCGGCGGCCACGCCGTGAAAGCCCGCGACGAGGCGTGACGCGGCCGGTGGCGGGCTGCGTTGCCGGGCAGTCGCTGCGCACCCGGATCGTCGGGAAGGCAGCGGACGACCACCGCTGCGCAGGGTGATGGGAAATCGGGGACACCCGGCACGCCCCGACCGATACCCGGCGCATCGCCGGCGGACCTTTCCCCGCCGGCATCGAGTTGTGTGCGTCAAGTTGTGC
>DAOLKI010000342.1:1550-3186 GCA_035331665.1 Rhodocyclaceae bacterium | reverse complement strand
GCCCGGCGACTCGGCCCCTAGCGGGATGTATCGCGGCGGAAATCCCGCAGGGTTGCCAGCGCGCCGGGAAAGTCGAATGTGGCCATCGCCGCGTCGAGCAGCGCCGCCCGCCGGCCGAGGTGATCCCGCAGCAGCGGTGCGGCTTCCCGGTAGGCCCTGGCGGCCGCCAGGTCGTCCGCCGCCAGCAGGGCCTCCAGCCTTTCCATGGCGCGCCGCGCCTGCCCGCCGTCGGCCCGCGCATCCTCCGCCGGCGCCGGATGGGAGCGCACCCGCATCCAGCGCAAAATGGCGGCCACGAGGTCCTCCGGCGCCACGGGTTTGCCGATGTGATCGTCCATGCCGGCCGCCAGGCAGCGTCGCCGGTCCTCGTCGAAGGCGTTGGCCGTCATCGCGATGATGCGCGTCGTCGCGTGCCGCGCGGTGGCGCGCAGGGCCCGGGTGGCCTCGATGCCGTCCATGACCGGCATCTGCATGTCCATCAGGATAATGTCATAGTCCGCGCGGCCCGCCATGTCCACGGCCTCGGCGCCATTCTCCGCCAGGTCCGCCGACACGCCGGCGTCGCGCAGCACGGCGAGAATCACCTCCTGGTTGGTGGCATTGTCTTCGGCGACGAGTACGCGCAGATCGGGCGGCAGCCGCGTTGCCCTCCTGCCGACGTCAGGGGTCGCGGGGGCGTCCTGGCCGCGGGCGAGCGGAACCACCGCCCAGAAGGTGCTGCCACGATTCGGTTCGCTGTCGACACCGATCGCGCCGCCCATCAGGTCCACCAGTCCCTTGTTGATCGCGAGGCCGAGGCCGGAACCGCCGTACTTCCTCGCCTCCGACCCGTCCGCCTGCTCGAAGGGATGGAACAGACGGTCCCGGTCCGGCGCGGCGATGCCTATGCCCGTATCCTGAACCTCGAATCGGACCCACACCCGGCCGTCCTTTTCCCCTGCGGGGGCGCCCTTGAGCAGGACACTGCCCCGCTCGGTGAACTTCACCGCATTGGCCGCGAAATTGGTCAGCATCTGGCGCAGCCGATGGGCATCGCCGCGCAACACCGGCGGCAGCCCGGGCGCCACTTCCGCCGCGATCCGCAGGCCCTTCGCGTCCGCCTTTCCCGCCACCAGGTTCACGACCGTCGTGAAGATTTCGTCGATGCGCAGGTCCTCCTCGGAGATTCGCATGCTGCCGGCTTCGATCCGGCTCATCTCGAGGATGTCGTTGATCACGTGCAGCAGGTGGTCCGCCGCTCCCGAGATCTTCTTCAGCTTGTCCTGCTGCACCGGGTCCGTGGCTGCCTTCTTCGCCAGGTGGGTCAGCCCGATGATGGCGTTCATCGGGGTCCGGATCTCGTGGCTCATCGTGGCCAGGAAGGTGCTCTTCGCGCGACTTGCCGCCTCGGCCGCCTCCTTCGCCTGGACCAGTTCCCCTTCGCGCTGGTCGATCCGGTCCAGGAGGCGATTGAAACCGTCCACCATGGCCTCCAGCTCGTCGGCCCCCACGCTGGGCAGGTGGGGGCGGCGCACGTCCCCCTTGCGCAGATCCTCGATGTAGCCGACCAAGGCCGTGATCGGCCGTATCACGTAGGCGGAGAGCGCCGCGAAGAGCAGCCCGAGGCCGGCCGCCAGGGCCGCGATGCCGGAAAGCA
>DAOLKI010000342.1:0-1450 GCA_035331665.1 Rhodocyclaceae bacterium | reverse complement strand
TTGGCCACCAGGGCGAAGGCCAGGCCCTCGTTTCCGGCCACCGCCTGGGCGCACTGTTCCTCGAAACCCTGCAGATCCCCCAGAGCGATGCCCAGGGAGAGGATCCGCTCGAGCTGGGCGGCGAGCCCGCCCGCAATGGCGGCGGACCGGGCGAGCTGGACCTCGGTCAGGCGCGCGGCGAAGACGTATCCGGAGGCCGAGACCGCCACTCCCATGGCAACCGCGAACACCCCTGCGGCGATGGCCAGAATCTTGCCTCGCAGGCCCAGTTTCACGGGGTATGCTCCCACTCGTAGCCGGTGACCACCTCCGCGGACAGGAGCAGCGAGGACTTTACGTTGATGCCGAGTTGCTTGGCCCGCGCCAGGTTGATGGCGGGGTGTCCCTTCACCGTCGGTCGCATGGGCAGGGAACCCGGCGTCCTGCCCTCCAGCAGGATGGCCTGGGCCAATCGCCCTGCCGCCAGCCCCTGCTCCCTTTCCGAAATGGTCACGGAGGCCAGGACGCCGAAATGCACCCGGTCTATCCAGAAGCTGGTGTCGGGAAGGGAACCGTTGATGGCCGCCCACTTCTGGACCTCCTGGTAGCGGACATTCCTTCCATCCCGGCCCGCCAGGTTGAAAATGCCCAACTGCACCACGGCATCGGCAACGGCAGGGTAGCCGGCGAGCTTTTCCTTGAACTCGTCGAAGGTTTTCACCTGGTCCACCGCCGCCAGGGTGACACCCGGAAGCCGGTCCATGGCGGCGCGTATGCGGGCGATGACCGGCGGCCATTGAATGCCGGAATCCGATATGACGGCGAGGCGCCGGACCTGGGGCGCGAGGCTCTGGAGCAGTTTGACGGATTCCACGAAATGTTCCTGTTCGAGGACCCCGGTGACGTTGGGCACGCCCTCGAACGCATGTTCCCGGGGTTCCTTGTTCACGCCGCTGAAGACGATGGGCATCTTCTGGTTCAGGTAATGGCGCGCGACGAACTCCTGCGCGTCATCGTCCGAGGCATAGAGAAGATCCGGTTTCCAGGCGTCGATGATCGCCCTCGCCTCGCGGCCCTTCTGCTCCTTCGCGTCCCGGGATCCGTTGCGCTTGACGTCCATCTGGAAGACCTTGTATTCCGCCTGCACATCCGGTCCGAGACCTTCCTTGAATCCCGCGAACTGGCCGTCCGTCCATCGCCACGGGGAGTCGAAACTCATCACGTGCATGATGCGATGGGGCCCGCCACGGCCTTGGGCAGCCGACGGCGGCACGGTGAGCACCACGGCGCCGGCCATTCCCGCCAGTAGGATGCGGCGCCTGTCGAAGACCGGATTCATCGGTGGATCCTCGTGGGGGTCGGTTTGCGAATCAATCGGCCTGCAATGCCGGGCAAGGACGGACTTCCGCCGGCCCTTCCGGATCGGCGAACTGGCGGGCGATGGCCTGGAAGCCGTCGAAGGCGGCGAGGA
>DAOLKI010000341.1:0-3218 GCA_035331665.1 Rhodocyclaceae bacterium | reverse complement strand
CCCCGTGACAAGCGAGCGCAGCGAGCAGATGAGTTCCCCCGCCGGAGGGCGGGGGCTAGGGGGTGGGAACCCATCTCATTCCTCGTGAATCGCCTCGTGCTCGAAATCGCCCCCGCGCCCTTCGGCCATGGCCACCAGTTGCGGGTAGGTGCGCACCATGTCGGCGGCCATTTCGTCGAAGGGCAGGTCGTCGAATTCGCCCCGCTGGCACACGTATTCCATGTGCTTTTCGTTGTGGGCGTTGTACGGGTGCATCAACGCGTCGCGCGTGCCGTCGAACTCGAGGGGCAGCACGTGGAAGCGCTCGCACATCTCGATGTTGAACACCGGCGTCGCCTTGACCCACCTGCCGTCCAGGAGCAGGGAGACGTAGCCATGCCAGGTGAAGAGGTCCGTGCCGATCAGCTTCAGCAACCGCTCGGTGGCCAGGTGGTTCTTCACGTCGGCGAACCCGGGCCGGGCCGGAATGCCCAGGCTGCGCAACCCGGCGGCATAGAGCAGGGCCTTGGGCACGCAGTAGGCGGCACCCTGCTGCACGGTGTGGCTGGCGCGGAAGTTCTCGGGCTCCATGGAGAAGCGGTAGGGGTCGTAGCGGATCCGGTCGCGCACGGCGTAGTAAAGCCGCACGGCCTTGTCGCGGTTGGAGGCGGCATCGCCGACGGCCGCGCGCACGAAGGCGGCGACGTCCGGATGGCGATAGTCCATGAAGGGCGTCGCGGCGAGCCACTTGGGGCTGATGTCGGTGGTATTCATCGTGAAAACCTCACCACAGAGGCACAGGGACGCAGAGAAATGCAAAACATCGAGGACTTGCGTGTGGTGTTCGCGCCACCCATCGGGTGAGCACGACAACCCCGACAAGTATCTGATTTTCCCATGTGAACTCTGTGGGTCTGTGGTTCAACTGCTGTTTTTCGGTTCATTCGATCTCCATGCGCAGCAGCGCTGCGGCGAGGCATTTTCCAAGATTGTCGCTACGCAGGCTGCGTGCGGCATTGCCCTGCAGGGCGTCGTTGAGGACGATCTTGATGGCGAGCAGGTTCGGCAGGGGCCAGATCTCGACGGGCCCCTTGGCGATGCCGCTGAAATGATCGGCGACCCGCTGTGGCGTGACGGCAGCGACGATCCGCTCGAAGTCCGCCGCGTTGCCGGCGAAGAGGCCGATGTCCGCCCGGTCCCCCTTGTCGCCGCTGCGGGCGTGGGCGATGTCGACGAGTTTCATGGCATGCATTCCTTCCGGATAACCCACCGCCGAGGCGAGCCGGGCGCCGAGGGCCGCAAGGCAAGACAGGGCGTGCGGCGACGATCGACGGGGGTCGTCAACACGCCCGCCTCGTCGTCTCGCGCCAAAGGGCGGGCGGCACTCATGGCACCGACGTGATTGCGACGCGGACCCGGTCTTCGACGCGGTCGCGGCGCACCAGGGTGGGCCACAGGCCCAACAGCTGCCGCGGCGGTTCGATGCCGGAAAATCCGCTCGCCGTGGGCGGCCCCGACAGCCCCAGCCACGGGAACTGGCGCGGGAAGGCCTCGGCGAGGCGTCTGTCGCGGGTGCGCACCACCATGCGCAGGTACACCTCGTTCAACTCGGCCGCCTGCGACGTGTCGGCGAGGGGGCCGAGCAGGGAGTCCAGGCCGAGCAGTTCCGTATGGATGTCGTCGTACTGGAGACGGCGCTCGGCGAGCAGCCGGCGGATCACCGATTCGGTGGTGCGCGCCTTCTTCACCGCATCGGGCCAGCAGTAGCCGATCATGGCGGTACCGGCCCAGCCGTCGTCGTAACCGGCCACCACCTTCAGCGTTTCGGGGGCCGGCAGGCCCGTGGCGCCGCTCACCCGCACCCGGTCGTCGCCCAGGTCGTCGAGGCGCAGGGTGCCCATGTCCAGGATCACGTCCGGGCTCAGGTAGCGGTGCGGGTTGTGCACCTCGTAGAGCAGCTGCTGGCGCAGCGTGTCGAAACTCACCCGGCCGCCCGTCCCGGGGGCCTTGCCGATGACCGCCGTGCCGTCCTCGGTCACTTCGGCAATGGGAAAGCCGAGGTGGGCGTAATCCGGAATCGCCTCCCACCCGCCGCCGAAGGCTGCCCCGTAGGCGTTGAAATTCCCGCCGCTGCCCTGGCCGGAACACTCCATCAGATGGCCCACCGTCAGGGCCTGGGCCAGGCGCGGCCAGTCGTCCCAGGTCCAGCCGAATTCGTGGATCAGCGGCGCCATGAACAGGGCCGCGTCGGCGACCCGCCCGGAGATCACGATGTCGGCACCCTCCGCCAGGGCCTGCACCAGGGGCCGGGCCCCCAGGTAGGCGTTGGCGAAAAGGAGCCGGTCGCGCACGTCGGCGAGCGCGGCGCCGGTATCCAGGTGTTCGAGGGATTCGCCGGCATCGCGCAGTTCGTCCACCCGGTCGAGGACCGCGTCGCCGGTGACGCAGGCAATGCGGGCCGGCCAGCCCCGCCGGGCGAATTCCGCCGCCAGCGCCGCCGCGGCGCCCTGCGGGTTCAGGCCGCCGGCATTGAGCAGGAAGCGCACGCCGCGCTTCGCCGCCAGGGGCCAGAGGGCCGTCATCATCGGGACCAGGTCCCGCGTGTACCCCAGGGCCGGGTCCCGCTGGCGGTCCTTCTGCAGGATGGCCAGCGTCAGTTCGGCCAAGTGGTCGGAGGCGACGTACTGGACCTCGCCGCGCTCCAGGGTGGTCGCCACTGGCGCCCAGGAGTCGCCGTAGAAGCCGAGGCCGGCGCCTATTCGTACGGTCTTCATGGAAGAAGCCCAAGTCCACCGCAGAGGCGCAAAGGCGCAGAGGGTCGCAAAGAAAACCGGAGGCAATGCCCGGTCACGGTGTTCCCAGGGAAAAGGTCCTCCTTTGCGCGGCTTCGCGCCGTTGCGCCTTTGCGGCGAAGCATTTCCTTGAGGCCCATCAGACCGGCCAGGCCCGTTGCAGGATGGCGTCGAAGCCGCTGTTGCCGGGCAGGGTGCCGAAGGCCCCGCCGCCGAAGGCCGCGTCGGCGAGGCGGGTCGCGCAGAAGGCCTCGGCGACCGGTGGCGGCGCGAAGCGGACGAGCAGGGCGCCCTGGATGGCCAACGCGATGGCCTGGGTGACCTGGCGGGAGCGGGCCTCCATGTCCTCCGGCCTGCGCAGGCCGTCCTGCAGGCGCGCCACGAAGGCATCGAGGCGCCGGTCCCGGCCCAGGGCGGGGGCCACCTCGGCGGCCAGGGCCTCGAGGC
>DAOLKI010000340.1:0-3223 GCA_035331665.1 Rhodocyclaceae bacterium | reverse complement strand
CAGCGGCGGCCGGAGCCACAAGATCCTGCGGTTTTCGGGGGGTGACCGAAGAAATAGCGCCCTGTGCGGCGCAGGCTGACGCGAGCGTCGCCAACGTCAAGCCGCGCAGCGGCGGCCGGAGCCACAAGATCCTGCGGTTTTCGGGGGGTGACCGAAGAAATAGCGCCCTGTGCGGCGCAGGCTGACGCGAGCGTCGCCAACGTCAAGCCGCGCAGCGGCGGCCGGAGCGACTCGCTGCGGCGTCTGCCCGCCGGCTGACCCAGAAGCGTCCCTCGCCCCCGCCCGGCGCGGACAAATCCGCCTTCCGGCCTCAGGGTGACGGCCGGAAACCGGGAACTCAGGCCGCCAATCCGCGCAGCAGGTCCCGCTGGATGTCCGCCACGTCCTCCAGACCCACGGCGATCCGCAGCAGCCCCTCGCCGATGCCCGCCTCCGCCCGCGCCTCGGGGGTCAGCCGGCCATGCGTCGTGGTGGCCGGATGGGTGATGGTCGTCTTGACGTCGCCCAGGTTGGCCGTGATGGACAGAAGCCGGCATTGGTCGACCACGCGCCAGGCCTCGGCGCGGCCGCCCTTCACCTCGAAGGACAGGATGGCGCCGGGTGCCGACTGCTGCCGCCCCGCCAGTTCGTGCTGGGGATGGGAAGGCAGGCCCGGGTAGTAGACGCGGGCCACCTCGGGGCGGCCTTCCAGCCAGCGGGCCAGCTCCAGCGCGCGGGCCGACTGGGCCTCCATCCGCAGGCGCAGGGTCTCGAGTCCCTTCAGTATGACCCAGGCATTGAAGGGCGAGATGCAGGGGCCCGCGGTGCGCAGGAACTTGAACACTTCCTCGGTCAGTGCGCGCCGTCCGCAGACGGCGCCGCCGAGGACCCGTCCCTGCCCGTCCAGGTACTTGGTGGCCGAATGCACCACCAGATCCGCGCCCAGTTCCAGCGGCCGCTGCAGGGCGGGCGTGCAAAAGCAGTTGTCCACCACCAGCAGCGCATTTCCCGCGCGGGCCACTTCCGCCAGGGCGGCCACGTCCAGCACCTCGGTGAGCGGGTTGGACGGCGTCTCGATGAAGACCATGCGCGTGGCCGGCCTCATGGCCGCCCGGTAGGCGTCCGCCGAGGGGGAGGCCACGAAGGTGGTCTCGATGCCGAATCGGGTCAGGATGTTGCCGAAGAGCTGCTGGGTGGCGCCGAAGAGGGCCCGCGAGGCCACCACATGGTCACCGGCCTTGAGGAAGGCCATGGCGGTGGAGAGGATCGCCGACATGCCGGAGGCGGTGGCGACGCAGGCCTCCGCGCCTTCCAGGGCGGCCAGGCGTTCCTGGAACATGGTGACGGTGGGGTTCGTGAATCGCGCATAGACGTTGCCCTCCTCCTCGCCGGAGAAGCGGGCCGCCGCCTGGGCGGCGTTCTCGAAGACGAAGCTCGAGGTGAGGTAAAGCGCCTCGGCGTGCTCGTTGAACTGGCTGCGCACCTGTCCGGCGCGCACGGCGAGGGTGTCGAAGTTTTCTTCCATGGCAGTTCCCGTCCTGGTCCCGGCGCGCCGGATCGGGCGCCGGACAACAAAAAACCCGGCCAGCAGGGCGGACCGGGTTTGGCTCGCTTTAGCTGGATTTGTTAGGCGCCCGCAAGCTGAAGCTCAAATCGGCGCCGAAGACCGCACGATACCGGCTGCGCGGCCCGGCGTCAATCGGCGGGCACGAGGTTCAGGTCCATCTGCGCGCCCTCCGCATCGTCGGGACCGCCCTTGCCCAGGCTTCCGCGCGCCTCCTCTATGCCCAAAAGATATTCCAGCGTCACGTCGCCGGTGATGTAGTTGCCGTCGAAGCACGAGGTTTCGAACTGGGCGATGGCGGGATTGACCGCCCGCACCGCCGCCTTCAGGGCATCGAGGTCCTGGTACACGAGCGCATCCGCCCCGATCTCGCGGCGGATCTCGTCGTCCGACCGGAAGGCGGCAATGAGTTCGGTGCGCGTCGGCATGTCGATGCCATAGACGTTGGCGTGGCGCACCGGCGGGCTGGCGGAGGCGAAGTACACCTTGCGGGCTCCCGCCTCCCGGGCCATCATGATGATCTCCCGCGAGGTCGTCCCGCGGACGATGGAGTCGTCCACCAGCAGCACGTTCTTGCCGCGGAATTCCTGGGCGATGGCGTTGAGCTTCTGGCGCACCGACTTCCTCCGCGACGCCTGGCCCGGCATGATGAACGTGCGGCCGATGTAGCGGTTCTTGACGAAGCCTTCCCGGTACGGGAGGCCGAGGCGGTTGGCGAGCTCCATCGCGGCGTGCCGGCTCGAGTCGGGGATCGGGATCACCGCATCCACCTCCAGGTGCGGCATCGTGTGGCGGATCTTGTCGGCCAGGAATTCGCCCATCTTGACCCGCGTCTCATAGACGGAGATGCCGTCCATCAGGGAATCCGGGCGCGCCAGGTAGACGAACTCGAACATGCATGGGGCATGGATGGTGCGTTCCGCGCACTGGCGGCTGACGAACCGGCCGTGGATGTCGATCAGGACGGCCTCGCCGGGCTCCACGTCCCTGAGGATCCGGAAGCCGAGGGTGTCGATCGCGACGCTCTCGGAAGCCACCAGGTACTCGACGCCCTGGATGGTATCGTGGCGGCCGATGACCAGGGGTCGTATCCCGTAGGGGTCACGGAAGGCCAGCAGCCCGTAGCCGGCGATCATCGCCACCACGGCATAGGCGCCGCGCACCCGCCGATGCACGCCAGAGACGGCCCGGAAGATCGTGTCCGGGTCCATCTGGTAGCGGTTCTGCGAGGCCGCCTGCAGTTCGTGCGCGAACACGTTGAGCAGCACCTCGGAATCCGAGTTGGTGTTCATGTGCCGCAGATCCTGCAGGAACATGTCGCGCTTCAGCAGGTCGGCATTGGTCAGGTTGCCGTTGTGGGCCAGCATCAGGCCGAAAGGCGAATTCACGTAGAAGGGTTGCGCCTCGGCGGGGTTGAAGGCGGACCCGGCGGTGGGATAGCGGCAGTGCCCGATGCCCCAGTTCCCCACCAGGTTGCGCATGTTGCGGGTGCGGAACACGTCGCGCACCAGCCCGGAGCCCTTGTGCATGTGGAAGCGCCCGGCCTCGGCGGTGGCGATGCCGGCGGCATCCTGGCCGCGATGCTGGAGCACCTGCAGGCCGTCGTAGAGCAGCTGGTTCACCGGCGTCGTGGCGACCGCCCCGATTATTCCGCACATGATCGGACCTCTATCGATATCG
>DAOLKI010000339.1:0-3255 GCA_035331665.1 Rhodocyclaceae bacterium | reverse complement strand
CCTTCGCCCGCCGCTTCGCCACCTACAAGCGGGCCACCATGCTGTTCCAGAATCTGTCGTGGCTGAAGCAGATCGTCAGCGATCCCGAGCGTCCGGTCGTCTTCATCTTCGGCGGCAAGGCCCACCCGGCGGACGGTCCCGGCCAGGCATTGATCCGCCGCATCGCCGAGGTCGCGGCGATGCCGGAATTTCTCGGCCATATCCTGCTCGTCGAAGGCTACGACCTCCGGTTGGCGCGCCGGCTCGTCTCCGGTTCCGACGTCTGGCTCAACAATCCGGTTTTCCCGCTCGAGGCATCGGGAACGTCGGGCATGAAGGCGGCGCTGAACGGGGTCATCAACCTTTCGGTCCTGGACGGCTGGTGGGGCGAGGGCTACGAAGGCGGGGTCGGTCACGAAAACGGCTGGGCCATCAAGCCCATCTCCAGCGCCTACGACGCCGGCGTCGACGAGGCGCGGCGCGACTACGAGGAGGCCCGCACCCTCTACGAACTCCTCCAGGACAAGATCGTGCCCATGTACTACGACCGCGGGCCGATGGGTTACTCGCCGGGATGGGTGTCCATCGCCAAGCGGTCCATCGCGACCATCACCCCGCGTTTCAACTCGGTACGCATGGTCGGCGACTACCTTGGCAAGTTCTATGCGCCGGCCACCCGGCAATGGCGGCGCCTGGAAGCGAGCGGCATGCAGGGGGCCCGGGAACTGGCGGCCTGGAAGGAGAAGGTGCGTGCCGCCTGGCCGAAGATCGCCCTGCGCCGCATCGACGATGCGCAACGGCGCCTCGGCTTCGGCGAGACCCTGAGCTTCGAGGTGGCGGTCCGCCTGGACGGACTGCAACCTTCCGACATCACGGTCGAGATGCTCTGGGGCCGCCCGAATACGAAGGCGGATTCCAAGCCGCCGCGCCGGTTCCGTCTGGAACACAAGGGGCCGATGGGCAACGGAGAGGACCGGTTTGCCCTCGAACTGACGCCCGACGTGTGCGGCAAGATCGAATACCGCATCCGTGCCTTCCCCGTCCATCAACTGCTGACCCATCCCTTCGAGATGGGCATGATGATCTGGCTATGACCGCACCGGTTTTCGTTTCGCCCGCCTGGAGCGCCGTCCGCGAGTCGGCGCGAAAACTTGCCGCGACGCACCTGCGGGATTTGTTCGCCGCCGATGCGGAGCGTTTCGCCACCTTCTCCGCCGAAGCGGACGGCATGCTGCTGGATTTCTCGAAACAGCGCATCGACCGGGAGACCCTGGGACATCTGCTGGCCCTGTGGGCTGCGGCGGATGGCCCGTCCTGGCAGGCGCGGATGGCCGGCGGTGACCTGATCAACCATACCGAACGGCGTGCCGTGTTCCACATGGCCCTGCGCCACCAGGGCGAGGCCCCGATGCGGGTGGGCGGCGAGGACGTCATGCCGGCCGTCCGGGAAGTGCTCGCCAAGATGGAGCGGTTCTGTGCGGACATCCACGGGCGCCATTGGCGTGGCGCCACCGGCGAGCCGATCACCGATGTCGTGAATATCGGCATCGGCGGCTCCGACCTGGGGCCGCGCATGGCGACCCGCGCCCTGGCCGCCTTCCGGCATCCCGGGGTCGCCGTGCATTACGTGGCCAACCTGGACGGATCCGATCTGGCCGGTGTGCTGGCCAGCCTGTCTCCCGCCAACACCCTTTTCATCGTCGCCAGCAAGACCTTCACGACCCAGGAGACGATGCAAAACGCCCGTTCGGCCCGGCAATGGCTGGTCGGCGCCTTGGGAGAGGCGGCGGTTCCGATGCACTTCGTCGCTGTTTCCACGAACCTGGCCGAGGTGGCGAAGTTCGGCATCGATCCGGAAAATGCGTTCGCATTCTGGGATTGGGTGGGAGGCCGGTTCTCCCTCTGGTCGGCCATCGGCCTGCCGCTGGCCCTGGCCGTGGGGTTTGCCAATTTCCGGCGGTTCCTGGAGGGCGGTGCCGCCATGGACAGGCATTTTCTGTCCGTGGCCCCGGCCGCAAACCTTCCGATTCTCCTGGCATTGCTGGAGGTGTGGAACACGGACGCCCTGGGCGCCGGGACCCGTGCGCTGCTGCCTTACAGCCAGTCGCTGGAACTCATGCCGCGTTATCTACAGCAGTTGGAGATGGAGTCCAACGGCAAGCAGGTGGATCGGAGCGGCGGACCCGTCGGGGATGCGACCGCTCCCGTGCTCTGGGGCGAGGCGGGAACCAACGGCCAACATGCGTTCTACCAGTTGATCCACCAGGGTGGCCGTTTGATACCCTGCGAGTTCGTTGCCTTGGCCAGGCCTGACTTTCCGCTGCCCGGCCATCACGAGAAGCTGCTCGCCAACTGCTTCGCCCAGAGCGAAGCCCTGATGCGCGGCAAGACGCTCGAAGAGGCCCGGAAGGAACTGGCGGCCTCGGGCATGCCGGCGGACCAAGTCGCGTTTCTCGCCCCTTACAAGGTGTTTCCGGGGAACCAGCCGTCCACCACCCTGGTGTTGCCGCACCTGGACCCATTCACCTTGGGCCAGTTGATTGCCCTCTACGAACACAAAGTGGCCGCTCTCGGCGCGTTGTGGCATGTCAATTCCTTCGACCAGTGGGGTGTCGAATACGGCAAGCAACTTGCCAACCGGCTGCTCCCGGTGATCGAAGGGCGACAGGAAGCTGCCGGCCTGGACGCGTCGACGGCCGGCCTCGTGGATTGGGTCCGCCGCCAACGACCCTGACGGGCCGGCCGGCCCGTATTCGCGCAACATCGATGCTGCCATGCGCGTCCTGTTCGTCACTTCCGAGATGGCGCCCTGGGTCAAGACCGGTGGCTTGGGCGACGTCGCCGCTGCGCTGCCGGCAGCTCTGCGTGCCCAGGGCCACGATGTAAAGGTACTCCTGCCGTACTATCCGGCCCTGCGCGCCGCCTTTCCCGACGCCCCGACCCGCACCCATATCGTCTGGCTGGGCGGCGCCTTTCCGGAACCCCACCTGCGCGAGGCCGAAGGGCCGGACGGCGTGCCCCTGCTGCTGATCGACCACGGGCCGTATTACGACCGGCCCGGCAATCCCTACGTGGGCCCCGGCAATCAGGACTGGCCGGACAACGCCATGCGCTTCGGCCTGCTCGGCCGGGTTGCCGCATTGTTGGGGGCTGCCCACAGCCCGCTCGACTGGCGACCGGACATACTCCACTGCAACGACTGGCAGGCCGGCCTCGCGCCCGTCTTCCTGTCCGAGCGCCCCGACGCGGTGGCACGATCGGTGATGACGGTCCATA
>DAOLKI010000338.1:0-3301 GCA_035331665.1 Rhodocyclaceae bacterium | reverse complement strand
AGCCTGGCGAACCGCCGCCTGGCCTTCGACCGCCTGCGCGACCGCGACATCGTGGTCAAGATCTTCGACGAGCTGGGCCCCCGCTTTGCCGCCCGCAACGGTGGCTACCTGCGCATCCTGAAGATGGGGTTCCGGGTGGGCGACAACGCGCCGATGGCGTATGTGGAACTGATGGACCGGCCGGAAGGCGTGGCCACCGAGGCGCCGACCGCCGAGTAAATCCTCGAACGGTGGAATGGAATCGCAAAGGCCGGGAATCCCGGCCTTTTTTCCTTGGCAGACCGCCGGCGCGTGCGTGCCGGGGCCACGGAATTCGCGGCCAACACTGGGCAGATTGCCCGAGCGCATTCCTGCCGGTTGCGAAACTGCCGTGCCGGGTTCGCGAGTGCCCGCGGAAGGCCTTGCCGATTCCCCGTGATCGAGCGCACGCGAAGTATCCCTGCCGTGCAAACCCGGCCCCCCGACCAGGTCGGGCAATACCGTCCCGATGCCACGGACGCTGTATTCCCTGCCGCGATATCCATAGACGCGTACGTGCTATCCGATCTGTGGGAAAAGCGTTATGTTGCCGATTCGCGCCTCGTTTCCGGCCTGTTGCTTGTCCCCCGATTCCAGCATTGAGGAGAAACGCTTGTCCATCGCCAACAACGTTGCCGAACTGATCGGCAATACGCCGCTTGTCCGCCTGAACCGTGTCGCCGACGGCATAGACGGTACCGTCGCCGCCAAACTGGAGTTCTTCAACCCGGCCCATTCGGTCAAGGACCGGATCGCGGTCGCGATGCTCGATGCCGCGGAACGGGCGGGCCGCATCGGACCGGATACCGTGGTTCTCGAGCCCACGTCGGGCAACACCGGCATCGGCCTCGCCATGGTCTGCGCTGCCCGCGGCATAAAGTGTGCCTTCGTGATGCCCGAGACGATGAGCCGGGAACGCCGGCTAATCCTGAAGGCCTATGGGGCCGAGCTGATCCTGACCCCGGGACCGGAGGGTATGCCGGGTGCCGTCAAGAAGGCTGAGGAACTGGCCGCCGCCGACCCGCGTTATTTCATTCCCCAACAGTTCGAGAATCCGGCCAACCCGGAGATCCACCGCCGGACCACGGCAGAGGAAATCTGGCGGGATACCGGGGGGAAGGTGGATATCTTCGTTTCCGGGGTCGGAACCGGAGGTACCGTTACCGGGGTCGGCGAGGTGTTGAAGTCTCGCAAGCCCGGGGTCCAGGTGGTTGCCGTAGAGCCCGATGCCTCGCCTGTCCTCTCCGGCGGCCAGCGCGGACCGCACCCGATCCAGGGCATTGGCGCTGGGTTCGTGCCGGCCATTCTGAACACGCAGGTGTACGACGAGGTCGTGAGGGTGAAGAACCAGGACGCCCTGGACACCTCCCGCCGCATGGCGACCGAGGAGGGCCTGCTGGTCGGCATCTCCTCCGGCGCCGCCGTCTGGGCGGGCCTGCAGGTCGCAGCCCGTCCGGAGAACAAGGGCAAACTCACCGTGGTCATCATTCCTTCCTTCGGCGAGCGCTATCTGTCCACCGTGCTGTTCGAGCACCTGAGCGTCTGATCGGTCAGGGCGGTCCCATCGCGCGGAGTTTCCCCGCGAGAGGACGCGCGGCCCTGATCGTGGGTCGGCGCTGTGGATCAGGGGCGGCGCCGGAAGGCGATTACCGAAAGCGCGGCCATGCCGGTGAAAGCGACCAGGGACCACTCGGCGATCGAGAGCCCCAGGAAACGCCAGGCCGGGTCGGAACAAAGGCCGGTCGAAAGGAACAGGACGGGCACCTGTTGCCCCGCCCATTCGACCAGCTGCTCATACCAGGGCAGGTCGGCCCCGCAGGTGGTGGACGGCGCGAAACGCTGAATCCAGGTCTGGTAGCCGGCCGCGAAGACTCCCGCCGCGGCCGTGACGCCCATCAAAGCCGCGAAGAAACGACGCGCCGGTGCGCTGCGGAAGGCGAACAGGCCGACCAGTGCAAGCAAGGCCACGGTCATGTAAAGCATCCGCTGCACGATGCATAGGGGACAGGCCGCCAGGCGGAGCAGGTGGGCCAGGACCAGACCGCCACCGACCAGGCCGAGGCTCGCGGCCAGGTTTGCGAGGAAAGGCAGGCGCGGAGCGCGCAGGAGTTCGTGCAGGGTGGGCATGCGGTGCTCGCCGGTAAAAGGGAAGGCCCCGCCGCGACGGGGCCTTCGGTTCGGCCGTAACGGACCGGGAAAGTTCCCGGCGGCTTCGGCATCAACGGATCATACCCGCCCCCACCGTGTTGTTGGTGCTCTCGTCGATGACGATGAAGGCGCCGGTTCCCCGGTTGGCCCGATAGGCATCCGCCACGATAGGCTGGGCGAGGCGGAAGGAAACCCGCGCGATGTCGTTCATGCGCAAGCCGGTCGCGTCCTCCGTACGCAGGGTCTCGATATTGAGCCGGTGGTCGATGCTGGCGACCTTGGCCTTGACCTCCCGGGTGGTATGCCGGATCAGGTAGCGCCGGTTCGGATCCATTGGTGTTTCGGCGAGCCAGCACAGATCGGCGCGGATCGCATTCGCGGACGCCGGGGCGTCTGCGGTGCGCACGATCATGTCACCGCGGGAGACATCCACATCGTGTTCCAGGAGCAGGGTGACCGACTGCTCTGCAATCGCCCGGTCCAGCGAACGATCCAGGATCCGTATGTCCCGGATCCGGGTGGTCCGGCCCGAAGGGAGCACGGTCACCGCGTCGCCCCGGGCGATCTCGCCCGATTCCACGCGGCCCATGAAGCCCCGGAAATCGTGCAGTTCCGGATCGTCCGAAGCCTGGGGCCGGCAGACATACTGCACGGGAAAGCGGAAGGCTTCCGCGTGTTCCGAATGGGCTCCCGGGGCGGTTTCCAGGATCTCGA
The DNA here is from genome assembly GCA_035331665.1 of Rhodocyclaceae bacterium. Lineage (GTDB taxonomy): Bacteria > Pseudomonadota > Gammaproteobacteria > Burkholderiales > Rhodocyclaceae > JAEUNJ01. The sequence continues at coordinate 421 of DAOLKI010000338.1, read as the reverse complement.
GCAGCGTCGGCCCGGAGTACCAGGACAGCCGCTCGCCGCGCTCGACGACCATGTCTCCATTGAGGGCGGACATGGGCACGAAGCTGACGTCGCAGTCCCCTGCGGTCAGACCGATTCGTTCCGCAAACGCGAGATACTCCGACCGGATGCGCTCGAATACCGCTTCATCGTATTCCACCAGGTCCATCTTGTTCACCGCCACCACCAGGTGGGGAATGCCGACCAGGTGGGCGATCGCCGAATGTCGGCGCGTCTGGGTCAGGACCCCGCGCCTTGCGTCGATCAGGATGACGGCCAGGTTGGCGGTGGACGCGGCCGTCACCATGTTGCGGGTGTATTGCTCGTGGCCCGGCGCATCGGCGATGATGTACTTGCGCCTGCCGGTGCTGAAGTAGCGGTAGGCCACGTCGATGGTGATGCC
>DAOLKI010000337.1:0-3309 GCA_035331665.1 Rhodocyclaceae bacterium | reverse complement strand
GAGAAGGCCAAGCGCATGCTGCTCACCGGCGACACCATCGACGGCCGCAAGGCCAGGGACTGGGGCCTGGTCATCGATGCGGTGCCCGAGGCGGAATTGGACGCCGCGGTCGCCGCCCTGGCCGGGCGCATGGCCGGCGTGCCCAAGAACCAGCTGATGATGCAGAAGCTGATGATCAACCAGGCCTACGACAACATGGGCCTGGCCAACACCCAGATGATCGCCACCGTCTTCGACGGCATCACCCGCCACTCGCCCGAGGGCCAGTGGTTCAAGCACTACGCCGAGGAGAAGGGCTTCCACGAGGCCGTGCGCCTGCGCGATTCCGGCGAACCGATTCCCGGCAGCAAACGCTACAAGGACACCGAATGATCCTCACCCCCGAACAGGAACAGATCCGCGACATGCTGCGCGACTTCGCCCGCGAACAGCTGGCCCCGAAGGCGGCCGAGTGGGACAGGACCAGCCACTTCCCCCGGGACGAACTGCGCCAGCTCGGCGAGCTGGGCTGCTGTGGCATGGTGGTGCCGGAGGAATGGAATGGCGCCGGCCTGGACTATGTGTCTCTGGCCCTCGCCCTCGAGGAGATCGCCGCCGGCGACGGCGCCACCTCCACCGTCGTCTCGGTCCAGAACTCGGTGGTCTGCGGGCCCATCAACGCCTTCGGCAACGACGCCCAGAAGGACCGTTACCTGCGCAAGCTCGCCACCGGCGAGTGGCTGGGCTGCTTCTGCCTCACCGAGCCCCACGTCGGGTCGGATGCCGCCGCCATCCGCACCCGGGCGGCCTTCCACGACGGCCACTGGGTGCTGAACGGCGTCAAGCAGTTCATCACCACCGGCAGGAACGCCCAGGTGGCGGTGGTCTTCGCCGTCACCGACCCCGACGCCGGCAAAAAGGGCATTTCGGCGTTCATCGTACCCACCGACACCCCCGGCTACACCGTCGCCCGCATCGAGGAAAAGCTCGGACAGCACGCCTCCGACACCGCCCAGATCCTCTTCGAGAACTGCCGCATCCCGGCGGAGAACCTGCTCGGCCACGAGGGAGAGGGCTACCGGATCGCGCTCGCCAACCTGGAAGGCGGCCGCATCGGCATCGCCGCCCAGTCCGTCGGCATGGCCCGGTCCGCCTTCGAGGCGGCGCTGCGCTACGCCCAGGAAAGGGAGACCTTCGGCCAGGCCATCATCCACCATCAGGCGGTCAATTTCCGCCTGGCCGACATGGGCACCCGCATCGAGGCCGCCCGGCAACTGGTGCACCACGCCGCAAGCCTCAAGGATGCCGGGCGGCCATGCCTCAAGGAAGCTTCCATGGCCAAGCTCTTCGCCTCGGAGATGGCGGAGCAGGTCTGTTCCGATGCCATCCAGATCCACGGCGGCTACGGCTACGTGGCGGACTTCCCGGTGGAGCGCATCTACCGCGACGTGCGCGTCTGCCAGATCTACGAAGGCGCCTCCGACATCCAGCGGCTGGTCATCGGCCGCGCCCTCTCACTCTGAAAGGGGAATCCCCATGGCCGATCCCGCACCCCTCGAGTTCTACTTCGACTTTTCGTCGCCCTACTCCTACCTCGCCAGCGAGAAGATCGACGCCCTGGCCGCGAAGTACGGCCGCAAGGTGAAGTGGCGGCCCATGCTGCTCGGCATCGCCTTCCAGCGGGCCGGCACGCGGCCGCTGGTCGACATCCCGCTCAAGGGCGAGTACTGCATCCGCGACTTCTCGCGCTCCGCCCGCTACATGGACGTGCCGTTCGGGTATCCGACGCGCTTTCCGCTCGCCACGCTGCACGCGGCCCGCGCCTATTACTGGCTCCATGGGAAGGACTGCGCCAAGGCCCGGGAATTCGCCCACGCCGTGTTCCGCGCCTTCTTCGTGGACGACCGGGACATCGCCGACCTGGCCGTGGTCCAGGACATCGCGGCCGGCCTAGGCATAGACCGGGACGAACTTGCGGCTGCCGTGCAGCGCCCGGAGATCAAGGCGCGGCTCAAGGACGAGACCGAGGGGGCCGTCGCCCGCGGCATGTTCGGCGCCCCCTACATCGTCGTGGACGGCGAGGCCTTCTGGGGCGTGGACCGCCTGCCCCAGATCGAGAAGTGGCTCGCCACCGGCGGATTCTGAAGCCTGCATCGAACCAGCCATGACCATCATCAAATCCCAGATCAACACCCGCTCGGCCGAATTCAAGGCCAACGCGGAAACCATGAAGGCCCTGGTCGCGGACCTGCGGGAGAAGACCGAACTGGTCTCCCGCGGCGGCCCCGAGGAGGCCCGCCAGAAGCACCTGGCGCGCGGCAAGCTGCTGCCGCGGGACCGCATCAACGCGCTGCTTGACCCCGGCGCGCCCTTCCTGGAGCTCTCGCCGCTGGCCGCCTGGGGCATGTGGAAGAACGAGGTGGCGGCCGGTGGCGTCGTCACCGGCATCGGCCGCGTGAACGGCGTCGAATGCATGATCGTCGCCAACGACGCGACCGTGAAGGGCGGTTCCTACTTCCCCACCACGGTGAAGAAGCACCTGCGCGCCCAGGAGATCGCCCAGCAGAACCGCCTGCCCTGCATCTACCTCGTCGATTCGGGCGGTGCCAACCTGCCCACCCAGGACGAGGTCTTCCCGGACCGGGACCACTTCGGGCGCATCTTCTTCAACCAGGCCAACATGAGCGCCCTGGGCATCCCGCAGGTCGCCGTGGTGATGGGGTCCTGCACGGCGGGCGGTGCCTACGTGCCCGCCATGTCGGACGAGGCCGTCATCGTGCGCAACCAGGGCACCATCTTCCTGGGCGGCCCGCCGCTGGTGAAGGCCGCCACCGGCGAAGTGGTCAGCGCCGAGGACCTGGGCGGCGGCGACATCCACACCCGTGTCTCCGGGGTCGCCGACCACCTGGCCGAGAACGACCACCATGCCCTCTCCATCGCCCGCCGCATCGTCGGCAACCTGAACTGGAAGAAGCCCGTCTCGCTGCAGATGGCCACCCCCGAGGAGCCGGCCTACGATCCGGCGGAACTCTACGGCGTCATCCCGGCCGACACGCGCAAGCCCTACGACGTGCGCGAGGTCATCGCCCGCCTCGTGGACGGCTCGCGCTTCGACGAGTTCAAGGCCCGCTACGGCACGACGCTGGTCACCGGTTTCGCCCACCTGCACGGCTATCCCCTGGGCATCGTCGCCAACAACGGCATCCTCTTCTCCGAGTCGGCCCAGAAGGGCGCCCACTTCATCGAGCTGTGCGCCCAGCGCGGCATCCCGCTGCTCTTCCTGCAGAACATCACCGGCTTCATGGTCGGCCGCAAGTACGAGAACGGCGG
>DAOLKI010000336.1:0-3332 GCA_035331665.1 Rhodocyclaceae bacterium | reverse complement strand
CGAAGTCGAGGACGGCCACCGAGAGCATGCCGCCGAAGGTGGTGTAGGTGAGCACGATGGCGGCGCCGAGCAGCATGCCGGCGGTCTGCGAGACGGCGTCGTCGGTGACCACGTTGAAGATCAGGCCCAGGGCCTTGATCTGGGCCGAGACCCAGCCCAGGTAGGAGGCGACGATGCACAGGGTGGTGATGATCTCCACCGTGCGGTTGTAGCGCATGCGGTAGAAGTCGCCCAGGGTGATGATGTTCAGCTTGTACAGGTAGCGGGAGAAGAAGAAGCCCGCCAGGACCAGGCACATGCTGGAGCCGAAGGGGTCGGCGACGACGCCGCGCAGGCCTTCCTTGACGAAGGTGGAGGAGGCGCCGAAGACGGCCTCCGCGCCGAACCATGTGGCGAAGACCGTGGCCGTGACCACCGGCCAGGGCAGGTGGCGGCCGGCGACGGCGAAATCCTTGGTGTTATGGACGCGGGTGGCGGCGAAGAGGCCGATGCCCACCGACACCATCAGGTAGAGGATGACGAACCACAGGAGCATGCCGGGACCCCGCTCGACCCAGGACAGGAAAGGCGCCGCGGCAGGCCGCGGCGGGAGCGCGAATTATAGCCATCGACCCCGGATCTCTCGCCGGCGGCGGTGCCGTCGACCGGCCCCTGCCGCGCTGCGGGGGCATGGCGGGGGAGTTGCCCCGCAGTGGGGGAAATGGCGCACCCGGACCCCGGATCGGTTTTGTATAACTAATTGAAAATAAACAATATGGGAATTTTGCCCGCGCCTGGCACGGCATCTGCAACGAGGTGGATGCGTGGCCATATCCACGTACGGCCTCGCGGACCCACCGGGCCGCGGCGGCCGGACACGAACCCTTCACCTCGACAGGAGTCCATCATGACCAAGAAAGCCCTCCTCCCCCTGCTGACCGCTGCCCTGGCGCTGGCCGCCGGCAATGCCCTCGCCGCCGCCGGTTCCCTCGACGACTCGACCCTGATGCGCGTCGAGCGGCCGGAGAAGGCCGAGAAGCCGCAGAAGCCGGAAAAGCCCCAGAAGCCGGAAAAGCGCGGCTGATCTCCGTCTTTCCCAGGCCGGCGCCGTTCTTGGCGCCGGTTTTTTTTGCCCCTTGACAGAAACGAACGTTCGTTCTATAAAGTCGCCATGGGCAAAGGCGAAGAAACCCGGCAGGCAATTCTGGACTCGGCGGTGGCGCTGGCGAGCCAGGTCGGCATTTCCGGCCTCTCGGTGGGCAGCCTGGCCGAGCGGACGGGCATGTCGAAGAGCGGGCTGTTCGCCCATTTCGGTTCCAAGGAGGAGATGCAGCTCGCCGTCGTGCGGGCCACGCAGGAACTCTTCCTCGACACGGTCATGCGGCCGGCGCTGCGCGAAAAGCGGGGCCTGCCGCGGCTGCGCGCCATCGTCGCCAACTGGCTGGTCTGGGCGCGCCGCATCCGCTTGCCCGGGGGCTGTCCGCTGGCCGCCGCGGCGCACGAATTCGACGGGCAGCCGGGTCCGCTGCGAGATGAGGTGTCGCACGCCCTCGGGCTGTGGCGGCGCGCCCTGGCCGAGGCGGTCGGGAAGTGCGTCGAGGCCGGCGACCTGCGCCCGGACACCCCGGTGGACCAGGTGGCCTTCGAGATCAACGGACTGGTCCTCGCCTCGCTGCAGGACAGCCAGCTTTTCCAGGATCCCGAGTCGGAACGGCGGGCCATGACCGCCTTCGACCGGTTGATGTCGCACTACGCCCTCAATCCCGCCAAGGAGTGATGCCATGGACCTCCCCCTGCATCCGGCTTTTTTTTCGCCCATAAATAGCACGATCGTTCGTTCCGAAGAGGGCCTCCCTCTGGTGCCCGCCATGGGCGTCGAACCCCGCGGCGAATCCTTCCGCCTGCGCGCCGCCGGCCCCGCGGACCGCGAAGGGGTGGCGGCCTTCCTGGCGCGCCTGGACCGGGAGACGCGCTACCTGCGTTACTGGTCGCACGCCGAGGCGGCCAACCTGGCGCTGCTCGACCGCCTGGACGCGGCCGACCATTCGGCGCGGGAGACGCTGCTGGCGGTGGTGCCCCGGCACGGCGGGGAATGGATCGTCGGCCATGCCGAATGGGTGGCGGACGAGGCCTGCGCCGCCGGGGACCCCGCCTGCGGCGTCGAGGCCGGGCTGATGGTGGAGGGTGCCTGGCGCCGCCGCGGCATCGGCCGCGCGCTGTTAGGCGGCCTCGCCCGCCTCGCCGCCGCGGTGGGCTGGCGGCGCATGCACGGCGAGGTGCTCTACGCGAACGACCCGATGATGAAGCTGGCCCGCGGCCTCGGCTTCAGCACCGGACGCAGCCGGGACCCGCGCACGTTGCGCGTGGAATTGACGCTCCCCACCCCGTGATTTTCGTGGTCCCCCACCCCCTGGCCCCCGCCCCGGGGGCGGGGGAACTCAACGGATCGCTTCGCTCACATATGACGGGGCGCGACGATTCGCCACCAGCGCGGATTGCGGCTCCGCCGCGTGCCGCTTCGCCTTGGGGCGGCCCGACGGCGAAGCTGCGTCTGGGGAGGGGGTGGCCCGCCCCTCCCAACCGCCCCGCGCGGGGAGGAGCTTGCATGATCGCTTCGCTCACACGTCACGGGGCGCGGTGATTCGGCCAAGGCGCGGATTGCGGCTCCGCCGCGTGCCGCTTCGCCTCGGGGCGGCGGGGGAAGGCCCCCACCCCCTAACCCCCGCCCGGTGGACGGGGGAACTCAACTGCCCGCTCCGCTCGCCTGTCACGGGGAGCGATGAGTCGGCCACGGCGCGGATTGCGGCTCCGCCGCGTGCCGCTTCGCCTTGGGGCGGCGGGGGATGGCCCCCACCCCCTAACCCCCGCCCGGTGGACGGGGGAACTCAACTGCTCGCTCCGCTCGCCTGTCACGGGGAGCGATGAGTCGGCCACGGTGCGGATTGCGGCTCCGCCGCGTGCCGCGTCGCCTTGGGGCGGCCCGGCGGCGACGCTCTGCCGTGGAGCATCGAACGGTTTTCGTGTGCGGCGTGGCCGCCGCGATTGCGGCGGTTCCGAGTCCGCTCGCGGGAAATGCCTTTCGTCCCTCGGCGCCTTTGCGCCCGTGCGGTCGGATCGTGCCTTTCCAGCGGCCATCGCAAGGGCGTCGCGGCGAGGACCCCGTTCGCACGAAACCCTTCGTGCCCCTGCGGTGAAGCCTGGCCGGTTCAGAGCACCAGGAGAGCCACCACCAGGACACCCAGCAATCCCGCGATGACGGCGAGCGTGCGGCGCTGGCGGGCCTGTTCGGCCTTGAGTGCGGCCAGTTCGGCGACGATGGCCTTTTCCGGCTCCCGGTCCAGGGACTGGTGGAT
>DAOLKI010000335.1:0-3368 GCA_035331665.1 Rhodocyclaceae bacterium | reverse complement strand
GTCGGGCAGAAGGCGCTGCGCGCCGATCCGGACGCCGAGTTTCTGGCGTCGACCGACAACTGGTTTCGTCCGGTGCAGTTCGCGAATGCGCCGGACGGCACGCTCTACGTGCTCGACATGTACCGTCAGTTGATCGAAGGCGCGGCGTTTCTGGCGCCGCCGATTTTGCGGCACATGGACGTGAGCGCCGGCGCCGACCCGCTGACCGCCTTCGCATGGCGGCCGCCTGCCGCCACGCGGTGGCAGCGCCGGTGGAATGCTGTTGGGATAGCGCGTCACGGCCAACTGTGCGGCATGCGGAGGCCGGTCGCGCCGTCCGGTGCGCTCCACCGCACGGGATCACGGACCGGCGCGCGACCCGACCGGGGACCCTAGCGCGGCCGCGGATCCTTGCGCCAGCCGTAGTTCTCGTACTCCAGCTGGCGCAGGTAGGCCTTCTCCTTCTCGAGGCGGGCCATGGCCTCCTGGTGCTGGCGCTGCGCCTCGTACTCGGCGTTGCGCCGCTCCTGCTCCACCCGGTAGGCCTCCTGGTTCGACGTGTTCTGCCGGTTCGCCGGGAAACGCGGGTCGTAGGTCTCTCCCTGCCAGCGGCTGTTGGCGACGTCGCGTTCGTACTGGTAGCGCTGTTCCTGCTCCGCCCTTTCCACGCGGCGCTCGGCCTCCTGGGCATCCCGCCGCCGCCGGTCGGCCTCGTATTCCGCCTTCTGGATTTCCGCCGCCCGCTCGGCCGCCGCCTTCTGGGCCGCGACCTGCTCGCGCTCCAGGCGTTCCAGACGGGCCGTGTTGCCGTACCAGACCAGCGCGGCCACGGCGAGCAGCCCGGCGACGATCAGGCGGGGTTTGGTGACGATCTGCGGCATCGCCTTGGGCAGCGGCTCGGTGGCGGCCGCCTGCAGAATCTCCCGGCGGAGGGATTCGTCGTAGCCCTGGCGCAGCTGCGCGTCGGAGAGGATGCGGTGGGCTTCCCGCACCAGGTTGTTGCGCTCTGCCGCTTCCGGCTCCGGCGAGAAATTCCGCTCCAGCGCCGCGAAAGCCGCCTGGATGTCCTGCGGCGCCGCATTGCGCTTGACGCCGAGGATTTCGTATAGGGTCTGTTTTGCCACGGAGGTCGATGAGTTTGTCGCAGGCGAGTGGATTTTATCGCCCGCAGGCCGCGGCGTAACGGTCCCGACGGCGGCCTTCGCGCCGCCGACCGTGCGCTGCGCACGGCGACGCGCATTCCGTCGGCCCTGACGACCTTCCCGGGGACGCGGCACAATGGCTTCCCCGTCCGCCGGAGCCGTGCCATGTATCTCCCCGCCCATTTCGCCGAAACCCGTCCCGACGTGCTGCAGGACTTCATGCGCGCCCATCCGCTGGCCACCGTCGTCATCCACGGCCGGTCCGGCCTCGCGGCCGACCCCGTGCCCCTGATCCACTCCGCGGATCCGCCGCCCTGGGGTCGCCTGCGCGGCCACGTGGCCCGCGCCAATCCGCTCTGGCGCGAGGCGGGCGAGGGCATCGACGCGCTGGTCCTGTTTCAGGGGCCCGGTGCCTACGTGAGCCCGAACTGGTATCCATCGAAACGGGAGCACCACAAGGCAGTGCCCACCTGGAATTACGCGACCGTCCAGGCGCGGGGGCGGCTGCGGGCGGTGGACGACCGCGCCTGGCTGCACGGGCTCCTGCGCGACCTGACGTCCGTCCACGAAGGAGGCTTCCGCGAACCCTGGCGGCTGGAGGAAGCGCCGCCGGACTACCTCGACCGGATGCTGGCCGCCGTCGTGGGCATCGAGATCGAGGTCACCGAACTCGCCGGCAAGTGGAAGCTGAGCCAGAATCAGCCGCCCGCCAACCGGGCCGGGGTCCTGACCGGCCTGGAGACCGCCGGCCACCCCGATGCGCTGGCCATGGCGGCGATGATGCGGCGCCGGGAAGCGCAGGGGTGAGGAACTGCGCGGCACGGGATCGCGTCGGTTCGAGGCAAGATGGCGACCGGATCGGTCCATGATGGACGCAGGCGCGCTGGCGTCGCAATTCCGGCCCCGGCGTCGCATCCGCCTGTAACTTGATTCGTCTCATGGCGGCCCTGCGCAGGCGTACACTAGGATCACTTTTTTTTATTCGTCGATCGAGAGAGAACCCATGACCACCACTTCCCACGCGCCCATTCCCGCCACCCTGATTCCCGGTGATGGCATCGGCCCGGAAATCACCGAGGCCACCCTGCGTGCCCTGGATACCCTCGGCGCCAAGTTCGAATGGGACCGGCAGGTGGCCGGCATGGCCGGGGTGACGGCGCATGGCGATCCGCTGCCCCAGGCCTGCGTGGACAGCATCCGCCGCACCCGCCTGGCCCTGAAGGGCCCCCTGGAGACGCCGGTGGCCGGCGGTTACCGCTCGTCGAACGTGCGCCTGCGCGAGGAGTTCAAGCTCTACGCCAACCTGCGTCCGGCGCGCACCATCATCCCGGGCGGACGCTATGACGACATCGACCTGGTGCTCGTGCGGGAGAACAACGAGGGGCTGTACATGGGCTACGAGCACTTCATCCCCATCGACGGCGACCCGCATGCCGTGGGCATGTCCACCGGCGTGAATACGCGCCAGGGGTGCCGGCGCATCTGCCGCTTCGCCTTCGAATACGCCATCAGCCACGGGCGGAAGAAGGTGACGGTGGTGCACAAGGCCAACATCATGAAGGCCCTGACGGGCATCTTCCTGGAGACGGCCCGGGAACTGTACGAGAAGGAATACAAGGGCCGCGTCGGCTTCGAGGAGGTGATCGTCGATGCCTGCGCGATGAAGCTGGTGATGAATCCCTGGCAGTTCGACGTGCTGGTGACGACGAACCTGTTCGGCGACATCCTGTCCGACGAGATCGCCGGCCTCGTGGGCGGCCTGGGCATGGCCCCGGGGGCCAACATCGGCGAGCACGCGGCCATCTTCGAGGCCGTGCACGGGTCCGCGCCGGACATCGCCGGCAAGGGCATCGCCAACCCCATCGCCCTGATGCTGGCCGCCGGCATGATGCTCGACCACCTGGGCCGCCAGGACCTGGGCGACCGCCTGCGTCAGGGCATCGACGACACCGTGAACCTGGACAAGGTGCGCACCGGCGACCTGGGCGGCACGGCGACCACGGTGCAGTTCACCGACGCGCTGGTGAAGCGATTGGCGGGCTGAGGCGCGCGGACTGCGTCGGCGGGGCTTCGTCCCGCCGGCGGCCGCCGTGATGCCTTTGCGCGGGCCGCGGCAAAGTCAAGACCTCGCCGCGGAGGCGCGAAGGCGCGAAGGGACGCAGAGGAGGACAAGCCCCAAGGGGAGGCCTGCCGGTTCTCGCGGTGTCCTCGCCGTAATGCAAATGGAATCAGTGCCGCCGCACCGGG
>DAOLKI010000334.1:0-3395 GCA_035331665.1 Rhodocyclaceae bacterium | reverse complement strand
TGAAGCCGTCCCGGGTGTTGTAGTTGGAGACGCAGCAGGCGCCGTACTTGATGCGGTTCTTGATCTCGAACCGGCCGAACCGGCCCGGCGCAAACAGGTGCGGCAGCTTCGCTTCTCCCGGCTTCATCGTCACTCCTCCTGGTCTTGGCGGCTCCCGGGCCGCTCCTTGGTAGATCGACATGCCTCGCGGCGGGGACGCCGCTCCCACAATCAGCCGCCTCCTCCGCGTTGCTCCGCGCCTTTGCGCCTCCGCGGCGAGGTGTTGCCTTTCGTGCAGTTCCCGAAACCTGCGCGGCGCGGACGCCGCTCCCACTAAAAACCGCTGCGTCCCTCTGCGCCTTTGCGCCTCTGCGGTGAGGTTTTGCCATTCGCCGGCACCGCCGGCCGCGTAACGCACCGGATCCGCATCGTCACGCCGCGAGCACCTCGGGATGCAGCTTCTCGTAGGCCTCGGCGAGCCCGGGATCCCGGCGCCGCACCTCCGCGTGGTTCACGCGGCCGGTGCGCGTCATGTAACCATAGGCGAATTCCACCGGGTCGGACCGGATCAGGTCGTCCATCCGCTCGTACCAGCGCAGGCTCACGTTGGCGGCGTCCCATATCTTCTTCATCGGCGGCAGGCGCAGTTCCTGGTAGCGGGCCAGGGCCTCGGGCACGCTGCCCTGCTCGCAGAACGCCTTCCACAGGGCGATGGCGTCCTCCATGGCAAGGCGCGTCCCGGAACCGATGGAGAAGTGGGCGGTGCGCAGGGCGTCGCCCATGAGCACCACGTTGCCCACGTGCCAGCGCTCGTTCCAGACGGCCGGAAACTGCCGCCAGTAGGAGTTGTTGGACAGGATGGGATGGCCGCCCAGGTCCTTGGCGAAGACGCGCTCGCAATGCCGGATCGTGTCCCCGGGGCTCATGTGTTCGAAGCCGGCCCGCTGCCAGGTGGCGTCGGTCACCTCCACCAGGAAGGTGCTCATGGTCGGGCTGTAGCGGTAGTGGTGGGCGCAGAAGACGCCGTGCTCCGTCTCCCGGAAGGTGAGGGACAGGCTATCGAAGACCTGGGAGGTGCCGTACCAGATGAAGCGGTTGGGCCGCCAGTCGATGCGGGTGCCGAAGCCGGCCTCGTTCTCCGCCCGCACCCAGGAGAAGGCGCCGTTGGCCCCCACCACCAGGTCCGCCCCGGCGAGCCTCGGGTCGGCCAGGGAGGCCACCTCGGATGCGAACTCGATGCGCACGCCCAGCTTCTCGGCATGGGCATACATCAGGCCCAGCATCTCCAGGCGGCCGATGGAAGCAAAGCCGTTGCCGGTGATCGGGATGCGGGTGTCGTTGTGCACGATGGTCAGGTTCGGCCAGGTCTCCATGTGCGGCGTCAGCGCCTGGTACATCGGCTCGTCGTCGGCGCGCAGGAAATCCAGGGCCCGGTCCGAGAACACGACGCCGAAACCCCAGGTGGCGTCGCGCAGGCCCCGTTCGTAGACCACCACGTCGTGGCGCGGGTCCTCGCGCTTCATCAGGGATGCGAAGTAGAGTCCGGCGGGTCCGCCGCCGATGATGCGTATCTTCATGTCATTGCCACCTGTCGTTCGAAGTCTTCCCTGCCCCGGCAAACCCGGCGCGCTTCCATCGCGGCGCGGATGCCGCTCCTACGCGCCTTGCTTCCCGGCGGCCTCCCGCTCCATTTTCGCGACGATCATCTCCCGCAACTGCCGCTTGAGAATCTTGCCCACCGGACTCAGGGGGAACTCCGTCACCACCTCGAGCCGCTCCGGCAGCTTGAAGCTGGCGATGTTCTGCCCGCGCAGGAAGTCCACCAGTTCCCGGAAGGCCAGGGCCTCCCCCTCCTTCGGGATCACGAAGGCGCAGGCCTTCTCGCCGAACACGGGGTCGGGCATCGCCACCAGAGTCACCGCCTTGACCTTGGGATGCCGGAAGATCAGGTTCTCCACCTCCTCGCAGCTGATCTTCTCGCCGCCCCGGTTGATCAGGTCCTTCCGGCGGCCCTCGGTGAAGACGTAGCGCCCCTGCTTGCGCACGATGTCGCCCATGCGGTAGAAGCCGTCGGGCGTGAAGGCCTCGGCGTTCTTCTCCGGCGCCTTGTAGTAGCCGTGGATGGTGTACGGGCCGCGGGTGGCCAGCTCGCCGGGGCTGCCGTCGGGAACCTCGTTGCCCGCGTCGTCGAGGACCCTGATCTCGTCGTCCGCGCAAACCGGCATCCCCGAACTCTCGAGGACCATGTCCTCCGGGGCGTCCAGGGGGACGATGTTGATCAGTCCCTCGGCCGTGCCGTAGATCTCCTGCGGCATGCAGCCGAAGCGCTCGCGCAGCCGCGAGCGCAGTTCCGGCGCCAGGCGCGCACCGCCGTTCTGGATCACCTTCAGGGACGCCAGGTCGAATGCGTCCGGCACGGGCGAGTTGAGCCAGTTGGCGATCAGAGGCACGACGGCGGCGATGGCGGTCACCCGTTCCCGCTGCACCAGCCCGAAGACCTCGGCCGGGTCGCCGGAAGCCGCCAGCACCACTGTGCCCCCGTAATAAAAGGTGCCCAGCATCCCCGGCGAGGCCAGGTTGTAGTTGTGGCCCAGGGGCAGGATGGCCATGAAGACCGTATCCTCGCCGAAGCCGGACACCCGGCCGCAGAGCCGGGCATTGAGCACGTAATCGTCGTGGGTGCGCGGAATGAGCTTGGACAGCGACGTGGTGCCGCCCGACAGCAGCATGGTCGCCACCTCGGCGGGGTCCGGCCGCAGGGCGTCGAGCCGCGCCTGCGCCGCCACGGCCTCCAGCGGGGCCGCGACCATCTCCCTGAGGTCCGCCTGCCCCGGGGCGGGCTCGCCGGCCACGAAGACCCGGCGCAGGTGCGGAAACTCCGACTGCACCTCGGCCGCCATCGGCCGGTAGTCGAAGCTGCCCAGCCGGTCGGGAATCACGTAGGCCGCCGCCCCGGAGGCGCGCACGAAATGGCGCACCTCCGTGTGCCGGTGGGCGCGCAGGGCCGTCACCGGCACCGCGCCGATGCGGGTCAGGGCGAAATAGGTGTGGACGAACTCGGGACCGTTGGGCAACTGGACCACCACCCGGTCCAGGGGCCGCACCCCGGCATCCAGGAAGCGGCAGGCCAGCCGGTCGGAAGTCTCCACCAGGTCCCGGTAGGCGAGGCGCAGGTCGCCGGCCACCAGCGCAGTCTTGTCGGGGTGGCGCGCCGCGCTGCGGGCCAGCATCTCGGGAATCGTCAGCCCTTCCCACCAGCCGGCGGCGCGGTAGCGCGCGGCCAGTTCCGCGGGCCAGGGCACACAGCCTTCGAGCATCGCGCTCCTCCTTTCGGCGCCGGTACCGGCCGGCGGCCTCGTCCGGTCCCTCGGTCGTACCCGGGGACCTGTTGCGCGACACTTTAGACGCGAAGAATT
>DAOLKI010000333.1:0-3400 GCA_035331665.1 Rhodocyclaceae bacterium | reverse complement strand
ACGACGCTCTCCTTCGAGGTCATGACCGACATCCTGCTGATGGTCGTCATCGGCGGCATGGGAACCCTCTATGGCGCGGTGGTCGGGTCGGCCCTCTTCATCCTCGCGCAGAACTACCTGCAAGCCCTGATGGCACAGGCGTCGGAGTCCCTTTCCGGGGTGCCGTTTCTGTCCCAACTGTTCCACCCGGACCGCTGGCTCCTGTGGCTGGGCGTGCTGTTCGTGCTGTCCGTCTATTTCTTCCCGACCGGCATCGTCGGCAAGCTGCGCGCCGGTGCCCTGGCGAAGACCCAGAAACCCAAGTGACGCCCCGCGCGCCGGGGACGGGATTCCCGTCCCCGGCGCGCCCAATCCGGGAGACTCCGATGGCCGATTCCTACGACTACAAGCGCAAGCTGATCAGCATCGATGAGGCCCTTGCGAAGATCAAGTCGGACGACTGCATCGTCTGCGCACTTGGCGCGGCGGAACCCAACGGATTGCTGGAACAGCTCCATACGATCGCGGACCGGGTGACCAACGTCGCCGTCTGCACCTGCCTGCCCATGCGCCCCTTCAAGTGGTTCATGGAGCCGGCCATGCGGGGCCATTTCGAGCACCACGCCTGGTTCTTCTCGGCCAACATCCGCAAGGCGGCCGCAGAGGCCCACACCTCCACCTACGTGCCCAACCATCTGCATTCCGCGGCCTTCGACCGGACCCTTTACCGCCGCCCCACGGTATTCATTGGTTCCTGCACACCCCCCGACCGCCACGGGTACGTGTCGCTCGCCTTCTCGGTCGTCTACGAGCGCGAGCTTCTGGAGGTCGCCGACCTCGTGATCCTGGAGATCAACGACCAGGTGCCCCACACCTGGGGCGACACCGTCATCCATCTGGACATGGTCGATCACGTCATCGACCACTCCATGCCGCCCTTCGAACTGCCGTCGCCGGACACCGAAGAGCGGGACCGGTTGATCGGCGGATTCATCGCGGAACACATCGAGAACGAATCGACGCTGCAACTGGGTATCGGCGGGATTCCCAACGCCGTGGCTGGTGCCCTGATGCAGAAGAAGGGCATGGCCATCCACACGGAGATGCTGACCGACGGCATGGTGGATCTGTTCGAGGCCGGCGTGATAACGCGCAGCCCGCGCAGCATGGACGGGGGCCTGATGCGAGGCAAGATGGTGGCCGCCTTTGCGCTGGGGACGAAGAAGCTCTATGGCTTCCTGGACCGCAATCCGGGACTCGCCCTGATGCGCGGCACCTGGGTCAATGATCCCTATGTCATCGCCCACAACCGGAAGCAGGTATCGATCAACACGACGCTCGAGGTGGACCTGACGGGGCAGGTCTGTTCCGAATCCATCGGCCATCGCCAGTATTCGGGCACCGGTGGGCAGTCCGACACGGCCATCGGCGCCCAGATGTCCGAGGGGGGCAAGTCCTTCATCGCCCTGTACTCGACGGCGGAAGTGAAGCAAGCCGACGGCAACCGGAAGACCATCTCGAAGATCGCGCCGACCCTGACGCCGGGAGCGGCCGTGACGCTGCATCGTTCCAACGTGGATTTCGTGGTGACGGAATACGGCGCCGTCCGCCTGCGCGGGGCGCCGATCAACGCCCGTGCGCGCATGCTCATCTCGATCGCCCATCCCGATTTCCGGGCGAGCCTCCAGGAAGAGGCGGAGAAGCTGGGCTACCTCTGAACGGAATATGTCCGGGGCATCTCCTTGCCGAAGGGAACCGACGCCGTGAGCCTCGTCCGCATCGATTCGCCGGGAGCCGGGATCACGCGCCTGGTGCTGGGGCGTCCCGGCATGCAGAACGCCTTGGTGCCCGAACTCACCGGGGCGCTGCTGGCCGCGCTGCGCGCGGTCGCCCTCGATACCGAGTGCCGGGCCGTGATCCTCGCCGCCGATGGGCCGGCATTCTCCATCGGCGGCGACATGCGTCGGTTCCGGAAGGAACGGGATGGCGACCTGTATGCCTACTCGGCCGGGCTCGTCGGACAGTTGAACGAGGTGATCCTGGCCCTCGTGGGCCTTCCTCAACCCGTGGTGGCGGCGGTCCATGGGGTCGTCACCGGTGGCTCCATCGGGCTCGTGCTGGCCTGCGACCTGGCCTTCCTGGCCCCGCAGGTCGTGTTCAAGGCCCACTACGTGACGGCCGGGTTCGGCCCAGACGGCGGTTGGACGGCTCTGGTTTCACGGCTTGCCGGTCGGCGGCGGGCGGCGGCGGCCCTGTTGCTGAACCGGACCGTGCGGGCGGAGGAGGCGGTGGCCTGGGGACTCGCCAACGAGGTCGTCGCCGCAGAGCGCCTGGAGGACACGGTGCTGGCGGCGGCCCGGCGCATCGCGACCTATCCCGTCGGCACCCTGCGCGCGGCAAAGTCACTGCTCACGGCGGATAAGGAGGCGTTGGCCGCGGACCTGGAGGCCGAGCGCCGGCGCTTCCTCGATCTCATCGACAAGCCCCAGGCGATGGCGGGAGTGGATGCCTTCCTGAGGGATTTCGCCGACTACCCCGATGCGCTTGATTGAATGGAGGATAGGAACATGCTGATACCCGACTGGCTGGTCAAGAATGCGCGTCAGTTTCCGGACAAGACCGCCCTGGTGGATCTGCACTCGGGCCGGCGCGTCAGCTATTCCGCCCTGAACGAGCGGGCGTCGCGCTTCGCCGAATACATGCGTGATCGATGGCATGTCCAGGCCGGTGACCGCATCGCCGTGCTGGCGCACAGCTCCACCGACTACGTGGAGATGCTCTACGGTTGTGCGAAGCTGGGCGCGGTGATGATCTGCCTCAACTGGCGGCTTGCCGTCGAGGAACTGAAGGGCGTCCTCGAGGACTGCAAGCCGGCCGCGCTGGTCTGGGGCGAGGAATTCGATTCGGCGGGCCTCGCATTGTCGGAGGCCTTCGAGTTGCAAGGCCGCATGGTGACCGGGGCTCCCCGTCAGGGGATCGCCGGTTACGAGGCGGCTTTGGCGGAAATGTCCGGCGCGACGATTCAGATGCCCTGGCGTCGTGAGGACGAGGTCTGGTACATGCTGTATACGGCCGGGACCACGGGCAAACCTAAAGGGGTGTTGCAGACCTGGGGCATGGCCCACGTGAATGCCGTGAACAATATCGTGCACGCGGAACTCACCCGCCGTGACGTGATGCTCTCGGTCCTCCCCTACTTCCACACCGGCGGCTTGAACCTCTACATGAACCCCATGCTGATGCTGGGGGGCACGACGCTGATCATGCGGCAGTTCGATGTCGAGCAGACCATGAACCTCCTGGAGAACGAGGCGACGGTCTTCTTCGGCGTGCCGGCCATCTACCTGTTTCTGAGCCAGCATCCGCGCTTCGGTTCCGCCGATTTCTCGCGGGTGCGCAGTTGGGCCGCCGGCGGCGCGCC
>DAOLKI010000332.1:0-3425 GCA_035331665.1 Rhodocyclaceae bacterium | reverse complement strand
CATCTCGCGTGCGCATTCGTCTGGCTGGCTTGATTGTGAACAGACCCTAAACAACTCAAACACATGGATCCCGCGTCAGTGGCCAGTCGAGAAAGTCGGGCTAGTGTTCAGGCAATGCGCCGATGTTTGCGACGCGTCGGCACCGGGGGGACGTCCGCCATGACCGTCATTGCCATCGAAGTGGATTCCGGTTCGACCGCGTTGTCCGGGGTGCGGCGCCGCCGGAGGATCCATGCCGCCGCGGCGAGCACTGCCCCTGCCACGGCGCCGATGAGGGTCCAGGGAGGACCGTCGGACCTTGCCGCCTGGCCGTTGTTCGCCACGGCGCCCGTCTCGCCCGAGGCACGGATCTGGGGAGGTATCGGAGCAGGACCGGAAGGCGGGGCCGGGGCAGGCGCGGGAACGCGCTCCAAGGCCGCGCGAACCTCGGCCGCCGTGGCTTCCAGGCGTTTTACCCGGTCCAGGGTGTCTAACAGGGTCTGGCTTTCCTCGCCCCGCGTCCGGGCCGCCTTCCATTCGACGCGCAGGAGCGCGCGCTCGGATTCGTCGGCGTCGGGGGGGCGGGGGCCGAGGGCCGGCGAGAGGCGCAGCGCCGCTTCTTCCCCGCCCTGGGCCGCGCCGCCCGTCAGCAACAGGCCGCAGAGCAGGATCGTCGTTGCGCCGCGCCGTACCGGCCCGCTTGCGAGCCCGGGTTGCGCCGTGCCGGGCGACCGATCCTTGCCCTGTACTGATTGTTTGACAATAAACAATTTCGACAATAAATTAGTCTTCGCGGCGGGTGCCGCGGGGCTCCTCGCCCGCATTTGACAACAAGGCGCCCGAGCATACAAGCGGCGCATGCCGGCCGCCGGCCCGGCCGGCACCAACGACCACGGGAAACACCGAGATGAAGACATTCACGATGCCGATACGCATCGAGTGGGGCAAGTGCGATGCCGCAGGCATCACGTTCTATCCGAACTATTTCGCATGGTTCGACGCCGCCACCTGGCGCATGTTCGAGGAGGCGGGAATCAGCCCCTACGCAATGCACGCCCAGGGCATCGACATGCCCATTGCCGATGCCCACGCGCGATTCTCGCGACCGGGCCATCTCGGCGACCATGCCGTCGTGGAGAGCCATGTCGCCGAATGGCGGGATCGCTTCTTTCTCGTGAAGCATCGCATCCTCCGCGACGGCGAGCAGCTGCTCGAAGGGGAGGAGTTGCGGGCCTGGGTGGTTCCCCATCCCGAGGATCCGAAGCGGTTCAAGGCGGTCCCGGTGCCGGCCAACGTGATCGAGGCGCTGTCGTGACCCGCCGCCTCTACAACTATTTCCGCAGCTCGGCGAGTTTCCGGGTGCGCATCGCGCTCGCCCTGAAGGGACTGCCCTACGAGTACGTCCCCGTTCATCTGGTGCGTGGCGGCGGTGACCAGTTCGCGCCGGAGTTCCAGGCCCTGAATCCCGCATCCCTGGTGCCCGTCCTCGTCGAGGACGACGGCACGGCGCTCACGCAGTCGCTGGCCATCGCGGAGTATCTGGACGAGACCCATCCGGCCCCGGCGCTGCTTCCCGGGTCGCCGGCGGAGCGTGCGCGCGTGCGCGCCATTGCGCTGGCCGTCGCCTGCGAAATACATCCGCTCAACAATCTCCGCGTGCTCGGCTATCTGACGAAGACGCTGGGCGTGTCCGAGGACGCGAAAAACGGCTGGTACCGCCATTGGGTGGAAACCGGGCTTGCCACCGTGGAGGCCATGCTGGCGGGGGACCCGCGCACGGGGGCGTTCTGCCACGGCGATTCGCCGACCCTGGCCGATATCTGCCTGGTTCCGCAGATCTTCAACGCCCAGCGCTTCAAGTGCCGGCTGGACCACGTACCGACCGTGATGCGGATCCACGAGCATTGCATGACGTTGCCCGCCTTTGCGGACTCCGCTCCGCTCAAGCAGCCGGACGCGGAGTGAGCGTCCCGGCCGTCGCTGAATCGAGCGGGCGTCCGGCCCGGGAGGCCTATCCAGGTTTCAGCCGGTTGCGGAACTGCTGCCGCAGTTTCGCGGCCTTGGGCGCGACGACGAACTGGCAATAAGGCTGCATCGGATTGTTCGCCAGGTAATCCTGGTGGTAGCCCTCGGCCGGCCAGAAGCGCGGCGCCGGCAGCAGTTCCGTGACGATGGGATCGTTCCACACCTTCTCCCCCGCCAGTTCGGCAACGAGTTCGCGCCCCGTGCGTTCCTGCTCCGGTGAATGAAAGTAGATGACAGACCGGTATTGGGTCCCGACGTCGTTGCCCTGGCGATTGAGCGTGGTGGGGTCGTGGATGGCGAAGAAGGCCTGCAGCAGGGTCCGGAAGTCGATGACCTGCGGGTCGAACGCGATCTGCACCACTTCCGCGTGTCCCGTCGTCCCGGAGCAGACGCTGCGGTAGTCCGGGTCTTGCGTGCGTCCGCCGGCATAGCCGGAGATCACCGACTCCACGCCTTCCAGTTGCCGCAAGGCCGCCTCCAGGCACCAGAAGCATCCGCCGCCCAGCATCGCGATTTCCTTCATCTTTCGCTCCTCGGTTTCCGACCGGCCCGCACCGCGATGGGCCAGACGATGGTCTTCGGCACCGCCGGATCCGGCCACAACGCCGCCAGCGGGCCCCTCAGCGCATTGGTCGGATCCTCGCCCTTTTCCTTACGGTAACGCTCGCTGGCCGACCAGGTTCCCACGTAGGCGAGCAGTTCGTCCCGCGTCCACCGCAGACGGATCTCGAACCGCGGCACCTGGATGTCGCGGTAGGGGAAGGGGATATCCCGGTACCCCTGGTCCACCCATCGGCGCTCCGGCGGCCACCACGGCCCAACCACCTGGGCGTGGAAACGCTCCACCAGCGCCGTGATCTCCGGATCGGTGCGCAGGAGGGTGTAGGTCCAGGCGGCCAGGATGCCGCCCGGTTTCAGGACACGGCCGGCTTCCGCGTAGAAATCATCGAAGTCGAACCAGTGGAGCGCCTGGGCGACGGTGACCAGGTCGCAGGAGCCGTCCGGCAGGCCGCTGCGGTCGGCAGGCGCCGCCCGATACTCGACCCGCGGATGCGCCGGTGCCCGGGTCACCTGTTCTGCCGAGAGGTCGGTGCCCAGCACCTTCAGGAAGTGCGCGGCCAGCGCGGTGGTGGCCTGGCCGTTGCCGCAGCCGCAATCCCACGCCGTATCGGCGGCCGGGGCGAGTTGCGCCAGCCACGCAAAGAGGGCATCCGGATAACCCGGGCGGTACTTGGCGTAGTTCCCGGCGTGGCCGGAGAAGTGGTCGGCCGGTTTGGGTGCGGCGGGCATCGTCGTGTTCCGTCGGAGCGAAAGCACACGATACCACAGGGACCCCTCATGGCGCCCCCGGTTAGAACCCCTGACGGAATGAAGCACGCCTGCGCCGGGGCATGGCCGGGAGGCAGCGCAAGGCGCGGCGG
>DAOLKI010000331.1:0-3439 GCA_035331665.1 Rhodocyclaceae bacterium | reverse complement strand
CGCTGGCCGGAATCCCTGATCTTTCGCAGGATTGGCGGGCTTTTTCCGGCCATCCGACCGGTCGATGCGAACGGTTCTCAAGCACCCTTTCGAGGCGCCGGAAACCGGCGGTTTTCAGGTCCCGGACTTCAGGACGACGGCCTGCCCGTTCAGGTTGTGGATGACCACCATGCCGGGGCTGCCGCGCAGGCCATCGACATAGCGGGTGACCCCCTCGCAGCGGTGGAAGCCGTAGTCGTCGAAGACCACGACACCGCCCGCGGAAAGTCGCGGCCAGACCCACTCGAATGCGCCCTCGGCGGAGAGGCGGGCATCCACGTCGATGTGGCAGAAGCGGAAACGCCGGTCGGCCGCGGCATCGCCGGTCCGGTCCGGGAAGACGCCTTCGAGGAGAAACGGGGGCGGCAACTCCTGGTGCACGAACAGCCGGCGGACGATATCCGGCGCGGTATCCGCGTGTTCGCCGCCGCGATAGGCGTTGTCACCCTCGCCGGCCTTGGCGACCCCCGTGAAGGTGTCGGCAAGCACCAGGTCGGCCGCGATGCCGGCCCGTCGGGCGGCCAGGGCGAGCAGGCAGCCGGTGCCGCCGCGCCAGACGCCCACTTCCAGGATGTCTCCCGGCACGTCGCGCAATTGCGCCAGCATTTGCCAGAGGGACCAGCAGCGGTAATGGTCCACGAGGGTGTGGCCCTGGATGGCCTGCAGGGCCGCCTGGAAGGCCTCGTCGGTGCGCCAGGGCGAATAGGTGGCGAAGGGCATCACCAGGCCGTGCGGCAGCGCGGCGTCGGGGATCTCGAACACCGCATCGCGCAGGCGCGGCAGGTTGGCATGGACGACCGTGGGCGGCAGTTCCCGGGGGGCCCCCGCCGGCAGCGGCTGGGGGCGTTTCCGCGCGATGAACTCGATGGCGCATTCGGTGGGTGGAAAACCGGTCTGGTCGAAGGCCCGGTCCCAGCGTTCCTGGAAGAAATCGGCCTGCAGCACGAGGCGTTCGACGGCGAGCTGGTCCGCCAGTCCGGCCAGCAGGTCGGCCACGTTGATGGACCGGGCGGACCAGCTCGCCGGCTTGGCGATGGTGAAGGTCCACTTGTGGTCGCCGTTGAAACGGCTCGGCCAGAAGCCGTGCTCGTAGAGGTCCTCGTCCGGCACGGTCACGACCAGGTAGCCGCCGGGCTTCAGGATGCGCAGCCAGTGGCGCAGGGCCTCGACGGGATCCCGCATGTGCTCCAGGCAGTGGCTGGAATGGACGAAGTCGAAGGAGGCGTCCGGCACGCCGGCCATCAACTGGGCGTCGCCGTCCTCCAGGTCCCAGGTGCGCACCGACTGCATGCGCGCGAAGATGCCGACGTAATTGGCCAGCGGATCGGGCTTGCCGCCGATGTCGATGCCGTGGCCGGCGAAGTAGCGGGCGTGGAAGGCCCCGTCGTGAAAACGCCGCTTCGCCGCCTTGCTCTGTTCCGCCGCCATGGTCCGCTCCCCCTCGGGGCATTTTCGCGCATCTGGCGGGAAATTTTGGCAAGGCCCTTCCCAGGCGGTCTCCGCAATACCCCGTCGGCGCCCCGCGGGCGCGCCGCCCGGGCGCGATGGCGGCGGTCGGGGCGCTCTTCGCGGCGGGGACCCCGCTCCCGCTGAATCCATTCGGCATCGCCCGGGCCCTGCCTTTCTTCGCGGCCCTTTGCGCCTCCGCGCCTCGGCGGTGAAGCCTTGGCGGTGAGGCTCTTGCAAGCCCCCCTCAATACCCCGGCGGCGCCCGGTCGAACCAGGGGCGGACGCGCTCCAGCTGGCCGGCCAGGCGGAACAGGGTGGCCTCGTCGCCGTAGCGGCCGACGAAGTGCATGCCGATGGGAAGCCCGGCCGCGTTCCAGTGCAGGGGCACGGACATGGCGGGCTGGCCGGTGACGTTGAACACCGGCGTGTAGGGGATGAAGCCGAGGCTCTTCTCGGCCATCGGCTTGACGGCCCCGAGCAGCTTGAGCAGCCAGCCGGCGCGCAGGGGGCCGACGACGGCCATCAGGGCCCGCTCGGCGGCATCCGGTTGCAGTTCGCCGATCGGGACCGGCGGCGCCGCGAGGGTCGGGGTGAGCAGGACGTCCCAGTCGCGGAAGAACTCGCCGGTCCGGCGGGACGCCAGCTGAAGCTCGCGCACGGCCACCGCGTACTCGGCCGCCGAGAGGCTGCGCCCGAGCAGCCCGAGGGTCCACGTGGCCGGCTCGAAGTCGCGCCAGGAGACGCCCCCGGGAGCCTGGGCGGCGACCCATTCGATGTCGGCGCGGGTCTCCGCGGCGAGCACCGTGGTGAAGGCGACGGACCAGGATTCCCGGTCGAGCTCCGGCCGTGCCTCCGCGACCTCGTGGCCGAGGTCGCGCAGCAGCGCCACGGTGTCCGCCAGGCCGGCCATGCAGTCGGGATCGACGCGCCCGCCCAGGAAGGGATGCCCGGTCCAGGCGATGCGCAGGCGACCGGGTTCCTGGGCCACCTCGTCCAGCAGGGGGCGGACGGGCGGCGCGGCCGCATAGGGCGCCCCGGGGTCCGGGCCGGCGGTGGCGTCGAGCAGCGCCGCGCTGTCGCGCACCGACCGGGTGATCGCGTGCTCGGCCACGAAGCCGCGCCAGATTTCGCCGAAGAAGGGGCCGGTGGGCACGCGCCCGCGGGTCGGCTTGAGGCCGAAGAGGCCGCAGCAGGAGGCCGGGATGCGGATGGAACCCCCGCCGTCGCCGCCATGGCCGATGGGCGCCATGCGGGCCGCCACGGCCGCCGCGGAGCCCCCGCTGGAACCGCCGGGCGTGCGCGACCGGTCCCAGGGATTGCGCGTAGGGCCATGCAGCCGGGGTTCCGTGTAAGGGGCGAGGCCGAACTCCGGCGTGTTCGTCTTGCCGACGAAGACGAGGCCGGCGGCCCGGTAGCGGCGCACCAGTTCGCTGTCGGCCGGCACGGGAATGCGGCTCAGCACCCGGTTGCCGCAACCCGTGGGCACGCCGTCCACGCCGGCGACCAGGTCCTTCAGCAGCATGGGCACGCCGCAGAACGGACCGTCGCCCGACGGCCCCGCGGCGGCGGCCCGGGCGGCGTCGAACAGGGGACGGATCACCGCGTTGAGCGCCGGGTTGCGCTCTTCGACGCGCTGGATGGCCTCCTCCGTCAGCGCCGCCGGGGACACCTTGCCCTCGCGCACGAGGGCCGCGAGGCCCAGGCCGTCGAAATGGTCGAAATCCGCGAATCCGGTCATGACAGGGTCCCTTTCATCATGAAAACCTCACCCCAGGGGCATGGAGGCGCAGGGAAATGCGCAACGTCGAACACTCGCACGCGGGCTTCGCGCCACCCATCGGGCGGGTGCCGCAACCCCGCGCAGTGCCTGATCCTTCTCCGTGAACCCTATGCCTCCATGGTTCAACCGCTCTTCCCCGGTTCATTGCGGAGTCGCCCGCGGGGTTCCCGG
>DAOLKI010000330.1:0-3475 GCA_035331665.1 Rhodocyclaceae bacterium | reverse complement strand
CAGCACCCGGCGACGCGCAGCTTTCAGGCTCTACGGATTCACGTCAATCGGGAGCTTGAGGAGCTGTCGCTGATCCTTCCCCAGTGCGTTCGCAGCCTGGCGGCCGGCGGCCGCCTCGCCGTGATCAGCTTCCATTCCCTCGAAGACCGGATCGTCAAGCACTTCATGCGCGATGCATCGCTGCCGCCGCGCCTGCCCCGGGGCCTCCCCGTGCGCGAGGCCGACCGTCCGGCGCCGCCCCTGCGCCTGGTCGGCAAGGCTGTGCGGCCGGGGCCGGAAGAGGTGGCGGCCAATCCGCGGGCGCGCAGCGCCGTCCTGCGGGTGGCCGAACGTACCGGTGCCTGAAGGGGAGGCCGGCATGCTGCGCACCAACCTGTTCCTGCTCCTGCTGGCGGTGGCCTGCGCGCTCGGCGCCGTGTCGTCCAACCATCGGGCCAGGAAGCTGTTCATGGACCTGGAACGGGAACAGAACAGGGCCAGGGAACTCGAAGTGGAATGGGGGCAGTTGCAATTGGAGCAGAGCACCTGGGCCGCCCATGCGCGGGTCGAGAAGATCGCCCGGGAAAAGCTCGGGATGCGCACCCCGATGCCGGGCCAGATCATGGCGCTGGACGCGCCCGCCGGCGCGGCTGCGTCCGCCGCGAAGGCCACACCGTGAAGCTCAGCCATAGCCCGCTGCTCGCCGACAACCTGCCCTCGGGCCGGTCGCGCTTCCTCCTCTTCCTGCTCATGATGGGCTTCGCGGCGCTGCTCGGCCGTTCCCTCTACCTGCAGGGTGTCAATACCGGTTTCCTGCAGCAGAAAGGGGAGTCCCGCTACTCGCGGATCCTGGAACTGTCGGCAACCCGGGGTCGCGTGGTGGATCGCAACGGCGACGTGCTCGCCGTCTCGACGCCAGTGAAGTCGGTCTGGGCGATCCCGGAAGACGCCAAGCTGACCGCCGCCCAGTCGCGTGAGGCGGCGCGGGTCCTGGAAATGGACGTCCGCGAGTTGACACGCCGCCTGGCCTCCGAGAAGGATTTCGTCTTCGTGAAGCGCCAGGTGGCGCCCGAGGTGGCGGACAAGGTCGCCGCGCTGGGCCTGCCGGGCGTCCATCTGCAGAAGGAATACCGGCGCTATTACCCGGCCGGCGACGTGACCGCCCATGTCCTGGGCTTCACCGGCGTGGACGACAAGGGCCAGGAGGGGATCGAACTGGCCCTCGAGCCGGTCCTGGCCGGCAAACCCGGCAGTCGCCGCGTCATCCGCGACCGGCGCGGCCAGATCGTCGAGGACGTGGAATCGATCCGGGCGCCGCAGGACGGCCGCGACACGGTCCTGGCCATCGACGCGAAGATCCAGTACCTCGCCTACGCGCAGCTCCGGCAGGCCGTGGCGGATAACCGGGCCAAGGCGGGCGCGGTCGTCGTCCTCGACGCGAAGACCGGGGAGATCCTGGCGCTGGTCAACCTGCCGACCTACAACCCGAACAACCGGGACAAGCTGTCCGGCGCCCAACTGCGCAACCGGGTATTCACCGACACCTTCGAACCCGGTTCCACCTTCAAGCCGTTCACGGCCGCGCTGGCGCTGGAAAAGGGGAAGGTGCGCTTCGATTCCCCGATCCAGACGGCGCCGGGGCGGCTGTCCATCGGTTCCGCCACGATCCACGACGCCCATCCCCACGGGGTCCTGACCGTCGCCCAGGTGATCCAGAAATCTTCCAACGTCGGGGCCGCCAAGATGGCGCTCTCGATGACGCCGGACGAGATGTGGCAGATGTTCGACAACCTGGGCTTCGGCTCGCCGCTGCGCCTGGGCTTCCCAGGCGAAGTCGGCGGGCGCCTGCGCCCGGCCAAGTCCTGGCGGCCCATCGAGCAGGCCACCATGTCCTATGGCCATGGCATTTCCGTCACGCTGATGCAGCTGGCCCGCGGATACATGGCCTTCGCGCGGGACGGCGACCTGCTGCCCCTTTCCCTGACCCGGCTCGACGCCCCGCCCCCGGCCGGCAAGGCCGTGTTTTCGGCGCAGACGGCCAGGGAAGTCCGCGCAATGCTCGAAATGGCGGTACTGCCGGGCGGCACCGCCCCGAAGGCGCAGATCCCCGGCTACCGGGTCGCCGGCAAGACCGGCACCGCCCACAAGCTGGACGGCGGCAGTTACGCGGACAAATACGTGGCGTCCTTCGTCGGATTCGCGCCGGCCTCGGACCCGCGCCTCATCGTGGCCGTGATGATCGACGAACCCTCGGCCGGCAAGTACTACGGCGGCGAGGTGGCGGCCCCCGTCTTCGCCCAGGTGATGGGCGGTGCGCTGCGTACCCTCGGAGTGACGCCCGATGCGCCGATCCGGCCGTTGCAGGTGGCCCAGAACCTGCCGCCGGCCAAGGAAGAGATGTGAGGCCGGAGATGATCATCGCGGAACTCGAGCGTCATGGGGTGCGGGTCGCCGGCCTGTGCGCCGATTCCCGCGCGGTCCGGCCCGGCGATGTCTTCGTCGCCGTCAAGGGCCACCGGGTGGATGGCCGCGACTTCATCGCCCCGGCGATCGCCCGCGGGGCGGTGGCGGTGGTGCACGAGGCGGGCGGCGTTCCGCGATTGCCCGTGCCGGCGGTCGGGGTGCTGCACCTGGAACGCCTCACCGGGGAACTGGCCCACCTGGTCTATGGCAGACCCTCCGAACGGTTGCGCCTGGTCGGCGTCACCGGGACCAACGGCAAGACTTCCGTCACCCATTGGATCGCCACGGCGCTGGCCGCCGGCGGCCGCCTCTGTGCCCTCGTCGGTACTCTCGGCACCGGATTTCCGGGCCGCCTGGCGGAAAGCCCCAACACCACCCCCGATGCCATCGTGTTGCACCGGGAGATGGCGGGCTTCCTGGAAAGCGGCGCCGCCGCCTGTGCCATGGAGGTCTCCTCCATCGGCATCGAGGAAGGACGGGTGGGGGGCGCCGTGTTCGACACCGCGGTATTCACGAATCTGACCCGCGACCATCTCGAGTACCACGGAACCATGGAAGCCTACGGGGCGGCCAAGGGGAAGCTCTTCGCCTGGCCCGGCCTCAAGGCCGCGGTGGTCAATCTGGACGATCCCTTCGGCGTCCATCTCGCGAGCGCATGCGCGGGCCGGATGCGCGTCATCGGCTACAGCCTGGACGCCGCGGCGGCGCGCGACCCCGGGTCGTCCCTCGACCGGTTGGCCTCGACGGGCGTCGACCTGCTGGTGGCCGAGGACCTGCGCGTCGGCCAGGCCGGGATCGGGTTCGACGTCCGCGGCATGCCGGTGCGTTCCCCGCTCATCGGACGCTTCAACGCGTCCAACCTCCTTGCCGTGCTGGGGGTCCTGCTCGCGGGCGGACAACCGGCCCGCGACGCGGTGGCGACGCTCGGTGAACTGCGGGCACCGGCGGGCCGGATGGAGTCGGCCGGCGGCGCGGGCGCGCCGCTCGTTCTCGTCGACTACGCGCACACGCCGGACGCCCTCGAAAAGGCGCT
>DAOLKI010000329.1:0-3485 GCA_035331665.1 Rhodocyclaceae bacterium | reverse complement strand
CCGGCGCCGATGACGGCCTTGTTGAGGATGATGGAGCCGATGCCGATCAGGCAGCCGTCGCCGACGGTGCAGCCGTGCAGCATCACCATGTGGCCGACGGTCACGTCGGCGCCGATGGTCAGGGGCACGTCCTCGTCCGAGTGCAGGACGCAGGCGTCCTGTATGTTGGTGCGGGCGCCGATGCGGATGCCGCTGCGGTCGTTGTCGCCACGGATCACTGTGTTCCACCAGACGCTGGCCTGGGGGCCGAGGGTCACGTCGCCGATGACGGTGGCGTTTTCGGCGATCCAGGCGGTGGGGTCGATTTGCGGGGTCTTGTCGTCGAGGCTGTAGAGGGGCATGTCAATGTCAACGAACGATGGTCGGGTCATTCACCTCAGTGGAGGGCAGGTGCGGGGAATCGAGGCGCCGACAACGGATTCGGCTTCCTCTGCGTTCCCTCTGCGCCTGCGCGCCTCTGCGGTGGAATTTTTCGGTCCTTACGCTTCACGGTTCCAATCAACTTCCGGCGGCACGGCCGCCAGCAGCGCGGTCAGCAGGCGCCAGGCCTGAGCCACGGATTCCACCCGGACCCGCTCGCCCGGGGCGTGGGCGCCGCGGATGTCCGGCCCGAAGGAGAGGATGTCGAGGCCCGGGTGCCTGGCCCCGATGATGCCGCATTCCAGGCCGGCGTGGATCACCTTCACCGCCGCCGTGCCGCCGAATTCGCGGCCGTAGACGGCCTGGGCGAGCGCCAGCAGCTTCGAGGCGGGGTTCGGGGCCCAGCCGGGGTAGTCCCCCGTCAGTTCGACGCGGGCACCGATCAGCGAGAACAGGTCGGCGATCTCCCGCCCCAGGGCCCGGCTGCCGGAATCGACCAGCGAGCGCACCATGAAGGTGGCCTTGCAACGGCCGCCGGCGAGGTTCAGCACGCCCAGGTTGTCCGAGGTCTCGACGACGCCGGGCACGCGGGTGCTCCAACGCTTCACGCCGTTGGGCGCGGCGTGCAGGGCGGCCAGGAGGCGTCGCTGCCCGTCGGGGGCGCAGACGGACGGGAACGCCTCGGCGGGCATGCAGCGCAGATTCGGGCCATCGTCGGCGCCTGCCAGTTCCTGCCGGAAAAGGGCTTCCAGTCGCCCCACGGTTTCGCCGAGCAAGGACGCGGCCCCGGGCGCCACTGCCACCCGGGCCTCGGCCTCGCGGGGGATGGCGTTGCGCGCCGTACCGCCCGTGATGGCGGCGACGGCGATGGCGCAGGCTTCCTCCAGCCCGCGCAGGGCGCGCACCAGCAGCTTGATGGCGTTGCCCCGCTCCAGGTGGATGTCCACGCCCGAGTGGCCGCCGCGCAGGCCATCGAGGACGATGCGCAAAGGCAGGTGGCCGTCGGGCCAGGGCACCTGGCCGACGGGGTGGTCGAGCAGGGCGTCCAGGCCGCCGGCGCAGCCGAGGTAGAACTCGCCCCAGTTCTCCGTATCCAGGTTGATCATCAGACGGCCCGCCAGTGCGCCGGGGGCCAGCCCCTGGGCGCCGCCCATGCCGGCTTCCTCGTCGACGGTGAGCAGGACTTCCAGCGGCCCATGGGCCAGGTCGTCCGCGTCGAGCACCGCCAGGGCCAGGGCGACGCCGATGCCGTTGTCGGCGCCCAGGGTGGTGGTCTCGGCGACCAGCCAGCCGTCGTCGCGGACCGGCCGGATCGGGTCCCGGTGGAAGTCGTGGCCGGTGCCGGCGTTCTGCTGGCAGACCATGTCCAGGTGGCCCTGGAGGACCACGCCGGGCCGGTCTTCCCGGCCTGCCGTGGCGGGCTTGGTGAGGGTCAGATTGCCGGCCGCGTCCACCCGGTGGGCGATGCCCCGGGCAGCGGCCCAGGCGGCGAGGTGGCCGCGCAGCGCGGCTTCATGCTTCGACGGCCGCGGAATGGCGCAGAGGGAGGCGAAATGGGCCCAGACCGGGGCGGGAGACAGACCGGAGAAGGGGACCGGGAGGGGAGCAGAGACGGGGGCGGGGACGGCGGGCACGGCGGTTGGGCAGTCAGGGCGGGCGTTCGCGGGATGCGAAGCATAGGCGATCCGCGCGGATTCCGGAAAGGCAATTCCGACGGCATCGATCCGGAAGCCGTCGTGCGCTGAGAATTGTCATGGCCCCCGACGACCGGGCACGGTAGATTGCGGCCACAGCCATCCCGGGGGAGCCCGCCATGCGATTCAGCGTCATTGCGGCCGCGGCGGCCGCGTTCGGGGCCTTGTTGTCCGGGTCCTCGCAAGCGGCCACGATGGACCTGTCCGCGGTCGGTCTGACCACGATTCTGCCGGGAAGCCACGTGGATTTCACGTTCGCGGCGAGTTATTCGGTCTCCCCGCCATGGACCATGCACTTGGCCGGAGATCCGGAGCCAGGCCCGATTCCGTTCGGCGACCAGACCTGGTATCGGGGTTCCCGGATCGATCATTCCGAGTGGCCCGTCCTTCTTTCCGTGACCGCGACCTCGTCCGCGGGAGGCAGTTTCGCCACCGGCGCATCCAGCAGCTTTCTTGGCGGCGCCTTCTCGATGAGCTTTCCTGACCCTGGGGACTTCAGCGTGTCGGCCCATAGCGAGTTTTCGGCGCGCTGGTCCGAGGACACCCACGTGGATCGCGCCGCACGCAGCTGCTTCCTGTTCATCTGCGGCCCCTGGGCTTACTGGACCGAATTCGCCGGTGAGCGTTCGGGCGGCTATGGCGGCTCCGCATACGCCGGTCCCATCGCGGTGCACGTGGTTCCCGAACCCGAAACCTGGGCCATGCTGGCCACCGGCCTTGGCATCCTCGGCGCGCGGCACGCGCGTCGGGCCTCCTGATTCCGGCGTCCCGTCGCGGCGGCATGGGGCGCCACGGACGGACAAGCCTCCGCGGCTTGGCCCGGGTGGATCCTTCTCGCGCGGGTCTGTTCTCATTCAGCCGGCGCGTGCGTTGCCGTCCATTGCGGATGATCGCGCGCAGCGCGGCGAAGGGAATGGTGGCCCCCCTTCGCGAGACTCGCGACAAAGCGAGCGCCGCATTGGACGACAACCCGAAGGGCTGGGGCCTGGCGGGTCGCATGCCGGCGTTGCTCCCTTCTCGTGTGGAGCGACCACATCGCGTCGGTCGCGCCTGGGCCTGCCACCCGCCAGGGCCCAAAGCACACGTCGCCTGAATGAGAACAGACCCTAGGCACGCGGGGTTTCGCCGCTTCGGAAGTGTTTCCCGGGGCCCGATCGGGTGTAACCGGGTTTTCGCTGTCAATAGTCCATTCGGACTAACGGGAAACTGCGAATTGTCATGGCGTTCGCATGGTGCGGCGCAGTAGATTGGCCGCAATTTCCCTCGCACGGAGGCCCCCATGAAACGCGGAACCCTTGCTCTTTCCGTCGTCGCAATGGCGTCGCTGGCGGCCGGTGCCGCCCACGCGGGCGCTTACGACCTCGTGACCGATTTTCCCGACCACCAGGGCGCCAACGGCTTCTACGCCTACGGCTACGACGGCACGACCTA
>DAOLKI010000328.1:0-3487 GCA_035331665.1 Rhodocyclaceae bacterium | reverse complement strand
GCCTATGCCGGAACCGCCTCCCGTCACGAGGACGGACCTTCCTTCCAAATCTCTGCAGGCCATGGAACCCCCACCACAAAGCCGTGATCTTACCGACCTGTGGATTCCGGTAGAGTGCTCGCCTGTCGCCCGGTACTCCGATCGCGCCGGGCCCCGCCACCATCGACGAAGCGGAGACCGATTTGCCGACTCCCGAAACGCGCGCGAAGCGCACTTCCCGTCACCGGTTCGGCCCGTCATTGGCACTCGCGGCCGTCCTGGCGACGACCTGTTGCACCCTCGCGTCGGCGTCCGAAAAGCCGGCCGGCGGATGCCTGGAGCCGGGTGCCTGGGCGAAGCTCGAGGGCGACAAACCCCGGCGCGTTCCCGTCGGCGAGGTGATCGCAGCGGCGGCGGCGCAGGACGTCGTGCTGCTCGGAGAGCAGCACGACGACATGGATCACCACCGCTGGCAGTTGCAGACCCTGGCCGCCCTGCACGCGCGGCGGCCCGCCATGGCAATCGGCTTCGAGATGTTCCCCCGCCGCCTGCAGCCGGTCCTGGACCGCTGGGTTGCCGGCGAACTGACGGCGAAGGAGTTCCTGCGCCAGACCGAGTGGGAGAAGGTCTGGAAACTGCCGCCGGAACTCTATCTGCCCCTGTTCGAGTTCGCCCGCCTGAACCGCATACCCGTGCTGGCCCTCAACGTGGAGGCCAGACTCACGGAAACCATTGCCGAGAAGGGCTGGGATGCCGTGCCGGAGGATCAGCGGGAAGGCGTTGGGCGCGCCGCCCCGGCATCGGAGGCGTATCGCGACCTGCTGTTCGATGTCTATCGCGAGCACGCCGGACGGCGTGGCAAGGACGGGAAGGACGGGCGCGAGGCCAAGGCTCCGGCGCGGACCGATCCCGCATTCCGGAATTTCGTCGAGTCGCAGCAGACGTGGGACCGGGCGATGGCCGAGGTGCTCGCGCGGCGCGTCAATGCCGGTGGGGATCGTCCCCTGGTGGTGGGCATCATGGGTGGCGGACATATTCGAAACGGCTACGGGGTGCCCGCCCAGTTGCGTGACCTGGGATTGCGGGGCGTGTCGACCCTGCTGCCCCTTCCGCTGGTGGCGGACTGCCGCATGCTGAAGGCCGGGCTCGCCGACGCCGTATTCGCCATCCCGTCCCCGGCGCCCTTCAAGCACGATCCGCCGCGCCTGGGGGTGGCCCTGGAGGAGGCGGACGGCGCCGTGCGCATCGCGGACGTGACGGCGGGGAGCCTCGCCGAGCGGTCGGGGCTGGCCAAGGGGGACCGCATCGTCGCGGTCGCCGGCCAACCGGCGAAACGCGTTGCATCCCTCATCCAGGCCGTGCGGATGCAGCCCGACGGGACCTGGCTGCCGGTCGAGGTCAGACGCGGCGAAGCGACGATGGAGATCGTCATCAAATTCCCGGCCAAGCCGTGATCGGGGCCTTGCCGCAGTCCCGGCTGTTCGTCGCGCGGGGGCGAAACCGCCCGTGCCGGTGGTTCGCGGCGTTGCTCTTCGTGTGGAGTGCGGCCCTGGCGGCGGCCACGCCGCGCCTGCACCTCTCCGTAGACCTGGATCCCGCCACGCGGCGCTTCTCGGCGGTTGCCGCCCTCGAATCCGATTCCAGGGACTTCCGGTTCGAGCTGCACGAATCCCTGGCGGTGACCCGGGCAACGGCGGATGGCAAGGACGCCACGGTGATCCAGGAGGGTAGGGAGGGCCCTTATCGCGCATGGCGGGTGACCACCCCGGCGCGCGCCGCGTTGCGCATCGAGTATGGCGGCATCCTGCCCGCGTTGGACCGGCAACTCGATCATCGGGGTGTCCTGCGCGGGATGCCGCCCATGGCGTCAGCCGAGGGGAGCTTCCTCCCCGACGGGGCTGCCTGGTATCCCCGCCCGTCGCGCTTCTTTTCCTACCGGGTGGACCTGTCCCTGCCGGCGGACCAGCGGGGACTGGTGGCGGGCCGCCTGCTGGCGGAGGATGCGGCGCCCGGGCAGCGTTACCGCGCCAGCCTCGGGTTCGAACATCCGGCGGACGGCATCGACCTCATGGCCGGCCCGTATGTCGTTCGCGAGAAGGTTGCGGAGCGGCCCGGAGAGTCTCCGCTGCGCTTGCGTACCTACTTCTTCCCCGGCATGGAGGGACTCGCGGAGGGTTATCTCGAGGACAGTGCCCGCTACCTCCGGCGCTACTCCGACGAGATCGGTCCCTATCCCTACACGGAATTCAGCATCGTCGCGAGCCCGCTGCCGACGGGGTTCGGCATGCCGACGCTCACCTACCTGGGGGCCGAGGTGCTGCGCCTGCCCTTCATCCGCGCCACCTCCCTGGGCCACGAAGTGCTGCACAACTGGTGGGGCAACGGGGTCCATCCGGATTACGCGAAAGGCAATTGGTCGGAGGGCCTGACCACCTTCATGGCCGACTATGCCTACAAGGAGGCGGAATCCGATACCGCCGCGCGCGAGATGCGCCTGTCGTGGCTGCGCGATTTCGCGGCCCTGCCCGAGTCGGACCGGCAGACTCTGGCCGGATTCCGCTCGCGCGCCCACGGGGCCGCGGCCGCCGTGGGTTACGGCAAGTCCGCCATGTTGTTCGTGATGCTGAAGGACCTGCTCGGGCCGGAGGCATTCCGGGCGGGCATCCGCCGCTTCTGGTCCGAGCGCAGGTTCCGGGTCGCCTCCTGGGACGACCTGCGGTCGGATTTCGAGCACGCCTCGGGGCGGCAGTTGGGCCGGTTCTTCGACCAGTGGCTGAATCGCGCCGGCGGGCCGCGCGTGGGCATCGTCGACGCCGTCCGGACGACGAAGGGATTGCGCCTGGTCGTAGAGCAGGCGGAGCCCGCCTACGCGATGACCTTGCCGATCCATGTGGCGGCAGGCGCCGAGTCGGAGGTGATTTCCGCCACGGTTTCCAAGGCCAGGGAAGAGGTGGTTCTGCCGTTGCGCGGACAGGTGGGCGGGGTGCGCCTGGATCCGGACTTGCGCGTGTGGCGGCGCCTGGACCAGGACCAGTTGCCACCCATTCTGCGTCAATGGATCGTGGCGCCGGCCCCGCGGCTCCTGGTGGCCGCCGGGACGGTGGACGCAACGGAAGCGGCCCGGGCGCTGGCGCGCAAGGTTCTCGAGGTGCCCCCGTCGGAATCCGATCCCGGGGATGCCAGGGGCGGGCCCCTGCTCATCGTCGGCCTGCATCCCCACGTGGATGCGGTGCTGGGCCGTCTCGGCCTGCCGCCGCGACCGGGGCCCCTGGCCGGACGGGGGAGCGCCCAGGTGTGGACGGTATGGCGGGAAGCCGGAGCCGATTCCGCCGGCGGTCCGGTGGCCGTCGTCTCGGCCGCGAATGCGTCGGCGCTGCGCGACCTGATGCGGCCCTTGCCCCACTACGGTGCGCAAAGCTGGCTCGTATTCGAGGGGAGCCGTGCCATCGACAAAGGCGTCTGGCCTGCGCCGGGCCGGCTGGTGCCGGTGCGTCCATCGGGCGAGTGA
>DAOLKI010000327.1:0-3492 GCA_035331665.1 Rhodocyclaceae bacterium | reverse complement strand
CGGGCCCCCACCCAGAGCACGAAGATGATCGCGCCCATGGAGGCGCTGATCACCAGGGCCGTGAGGGCCGAACGTACCCGGGTACGGCGGATCGCGGCGGCGAAGCTCGAGGTGGTGCGATCGGCGAAGCGGGCGGTCTCCCCCGGCTCCTGCGTATAGGCCTGCACCGTGGGCATCGCGTTGAGGATTTCCGCCGCCAGCGCGGAGGCATCCGCGATCCGGTCCTGGGATTCCTTGGAGAGCCGCTTGACCCGCCGGCCGATGGCCATCAGCGGCAACATCATCAGCGCCATCAGGGCCAGGTTCAGCGCGAACAGCGTGAAGCTGGTGACGGCCAGCATCACCATGCCCCCGACGAACTGGAAGGCGCTGCGCAGGCCCATGGACACGGAACTGCCCACTACCGTCTGGATCAGCGTGGTGTCCCCGGTGAGGCGCGACAACACCTCGCCGGTCTGCAGGGTCTCGAAGAACTGGGGCGACTGGGCCAGGACGCGCGCATAGACCGCATCCCGCAGGTCGGCCGTGACCCGTTCCCCTATCCACGACACCGTGTAGTAGCGGGACGCGACGGCCAGGGCCCAGACAGCCGCCATGCCGAACAGGGCGATGAAATGCCCGTCGAGGCTGAGCCCGCCGAGCAGTCCGCCGGCACCCCGTTCGCCGGCGCCGAAACCGAAATCGATCAGGTCCCGGAAGGCCAGCGGCACGAGGAGCAGCGTGCCCGAGGCAAGGCAAAGCAATGCGAAGGCCAGGACGATCCGGCCCCGGTAGGGCCACAGGAAAGGCCACAGGCCACGCAGGGCTGAGAGACGGCGGGGGTCGGCGGCTTTGTCGTTCATGGGCCCCCGCATTCTCGTCGGAATCGATAAGGGTGGGATAATCCGGCGCGCAAAAAAGCACAGGACGCGCGACCCGTGCGGCGCCGGCAGGCCGCCCGCCTGCCACCCCGGGCGCATCACTTCACCGGAGAACCGCATGAACAAGCCCTTCGATATCGTCGTCCACGGCGCCACCGGCTTCACCGGCCGGCTGGTCGTCGAGTACCTCCTGTCCCGTTACCCGAACGGCGCGCCGCTGCGCTGGGCCATGGGGGGGCGGAACGCGGACAAGCTCGCCGCCGTGCGGGACGAACTGGGCGCTCCGGCCGACACGCCGCTGGTGGTGACCGATACGGCGGATCCGGCCAGTCTGGCAGCCCTCATGGGATCCGCACGGCTCGTGCTGACCACCGTCGGACCCTACCAGCTCTATGGCAACGAACTTCTGGCCGCCTGCGCCGCCTCCGGCACCGACTACGTGGATCTGTGCGGCGAGCCGGCCTGGATGCGGCGGATGATCGATGGCCACGAGGCGGCGGCCAGGGCGAGCGGCGCGCGCATCGTCTTTTCCTGCGGCTTCGATTCAATTCCCTTCGACCTGGGGGTCTGGCTGCTCCAGCGCGAGATGAGCGCGCGGCTCGGCGGTCCCGCCATGCGCGTCCGTGGCCGCGTGCGTCGCATGAAGGGCACCTTTTCCGGAGGAACCGCCGCGAGCCTCAAGGCCACGCTGGCCTCCGCCCAGGCGGACCCGACGGTCGTCGCGCTGCTGAGGAATCCCTTCTCCCTGACGCCGGGCTTCGAAGGGCCGCGGCAGCCCTCCGCCGCGAAACCCCTTTGGGAGGAGGACCTGGGCAGCTGGTCCGCTCCGTTCGTGATGGCGGCCATCAACACGCGCAACGTCCATCGCAGCAATTTCCTTCTCGGATTCCCCTACGGCCGCGATTTCGTCTATGACGAGATGATCTTCACCGGCCCCGGTCCGAAGGGGGAAGGCCTGGCGCAGGCCATCGCCGCGGACAACTCCCTCGCCTCCGCGGACGGACCCAAGCCCGGCGAGGGCCCTTCCCGGGAGGAGCGGGAATCGGGGTATTACGACGTCCTGTTCGTCGGCGAGAATGCCGCCGGCGGGCGGCTCCGGGTCGGCGTGACCGGAGACCGGGATCCGGGCTACGGGTCCACGTCCCGCATGATCACCGAGGCGGCTGCCTGCCTGCTGGACGAGGCCTCCGCCACCGCCGGCGGAATCTGGACCCCCGCGGCCGCCATGGGCGATGCGCTCATCGGGCGGCTGTCGCGCAACGCCGGGCTCGCCTTCGCCGTGGAGGGCTGACCGGCCGGCCCGGTTGCCTCAGGCATGTCCGGCCGCCCAGCGCCCGATGATCGCGCGCAGTGCATCCAGGCCGTCGGTCAGGGCGGCGGGCCCCGGCTGCAGGATCAGGGGCGACTTGACCTCGTGCAACTGGCCGTCGCGGACCGCGGGGATCGCGGACCAGCCCGGCCGGGCGGCCACCCTCTCGGGGCGGAATTTCTTGCCGCACCAGGACCCGACGATGATGTCGGGGGCCGCGGCGATCACTTCCCCCGGATCCTCCACTATCCGGTCGCGCCCCAGGGGAGCGGCGGCCCGATGCGGGAACACGTCCTCGCCGCCGGCGATGGCGATCAGTTCCGATACCCAGCGGATCGCGCTGATCTGCGGCGCGTCCCACTCCTCGAAATAGACGCGCGGACGGCGCGGCATGCGGACCGCCGCGGCGGCGACGCAATCCACCCGCGCCGCCAGTTCACCGGCATAGGCCTCCGCCTTGCTTGCGGCGCCGACCAGGGCGCCGAGCCGCCGCACGTAGCCCAGGATGCCGGCCACGGTGCGGTGGTTGGCGATCCAGACCTCGACGCCGTGGCGGATCAGCGCATCCGCGATCGCCGCCTGCATGTCCGAAAATCCGATGGCGAGGTCGGGTTCCAGGCGAAGAATCTCTTCCACCTTCGCGCTGGTGAAGGCCGAAACCTTGGGTTTTTCCCGGCGCGCCCGTGCCGGGCGCACCGTGAAACCGGAGATGCCGACGATGCGGTGGGACTCGCCGATCGCGTACAGGACCTCGGTCGGCTCCTCCGTCAGGCAGACGATGCGCTCCGGACAACCCGTCGCGGCCGGCGAACCGGTCGCGTCCTTCAAGCCGACACCGTCCGCGGGACGGACAGCCACCGCAGCACGGCCGCGAACAGGACCTCGGGTTCGATGGGCTTCGACACATGGTCGTCCATTCCCGCAGCGAGGGACCGCTGGCGGTCCTCGTCGAACGCGTTGGCCGTCAGGGCCACGATGGGCAACGCCCTTCCGCCGGGCAGTTCGCGAATGGCACGCGTCGCATCGAGCCCGTTCAATACCGGCATCTGCAGGTCCATCAGCGCGAGATCGTAGGCATTGCGCCGCGCAAGCTCCAGGGCCTGGGCGCCGTTGTCGGCCACGTCCACGACCAGTCCCGCCTCCTCGAGCAGCAGGCGGGAAACCTCCTGGTTCACCGGGTCGTCCTCCGCGAGCAGGATGCGACGTCCGGCATACCCGCCGCGCAGCATGGCTTCCGCCGGTCCCTCGCCGCCGGCCCCGTGCGACCCGCACTGGACGAGCCGGATGGTGAACCAGAATGTGCTGCCGACGCCCGGCGTGCTC
>DAOLKI010000326.1:0-3492 GCA_035331665.1 Rhodocyclaceae bacterium | reverse complement strand
GTCCGGGCGCCGGGCCGCCCCAAGCCCGGACGGCACGCGCCGAAGGCGCAATCCGCGGAGACATCCATCGATCGCACC
Organism: Rhodocyclaceae bacterium; assembly: GCA_035331665.1. GTDB lineage: Bacteria > Pseudomonadota > Gammaproteobacteria > Burkholderiales > Rhodocyclaceae > JAEUNJ01. Next base: position 3,414 of record DAOLKI010000326.1, on the reverse strand, counting down.
CGGTAATTTGTGAGCGAAGCGATCAAGCAGGTTCCCCCGCCCTGGGGCGGGGGCTAGGGGGCGGGGGGCCATCCTCACTTCTGCACCAGCATCCGATGCTTCTGTACCGACATCAGGATGCCGACGCCGAGGAAGAGGGTCACCAGGGCCGTGCCGCCATAGCTGACGAAGGGCAGCGGGACGCCGACCACGGGGAGGATGCCGCTCACCATGCCCATGTTGACGAAGGCATAGGTGAACAGGATCAGCGTGATGGCGCCGGCCAGCAGCCGGGAAAAGAGGGTCGGCGCCGCGGCGGAGATCATCAGGCCGCGGCCCACGAGCAGGGCGTAGAGGAACAGCAGGATCGTGTTGCCGATCAGGCCGAACTCCTCCGAGATGACGGCGAAGATGAAATCGGTGTGCCGCTCGGGAATGAACTCCAGCTGGGCCTGGGTGCCCTGGCCCCAGCCCTTGCCGAGGATGCCGCCGGAGCCGATGGCGATGGTGGACTGGATGATGTGGAAGCCCTTGCCGAGCGGGTCGGCCTCCGGATCCAGGAGGGTCAGGATGCGGTGCTTCTGGTAGTCCCGCAGCACGAAGTTCCAGGCCAGCGGGGCCGACGCGATGGCGGCGACCACCAGGCCGACGATGATCTTCCACGGCAGGCCGGCGAAGAAGATGACGTAGAACCCCGCGGCCAGCACGAGGATCGCCGTGCCCAGGTCCGGCTGGCGGGCGATCAGCAGCGTCGGCACCAGCAGGATGACCGTGGCGACCGCGTAGTCGCGCAGGCGCAGCATGGCCTCGTGCTTCTGGAAATACCAGGCGAGCATCAGCGGCATTGCGATCTTCATCAGTTCCGAGGGCTGGATGCGCATGAAGCCCAGGTTGAGCCAGCGCCGCGCGCCCTTGGAAATGTCCCCGAACAGGGCCACGGCCACGAGCAGCAGCAGGCCGAACAGGTAGGTCGGCAGGGCGAGGTGCATCAGGCGCTGCGGAGGCTGTTGCGCGACCACCCGCATCACCACGACGGCGGCGAGCACGTTGATGGCCTGGGATCCGAGGCGTTCCGGCGAGGCGCTGCCCATGACGACCAGCGTCACGGTGGCGAAGATGCCGACCATCACCATCAGCGGCAGGTCGATGGGACCGATCAGCCGTTGCCAGAGTTCACGGGGCGAAAGCATCAGTCCTCCTCGGGTTCGTCCTCGTCGGCGGGCGCCGGCGCGTTGGGCTGTTTGCCCAGCAGGTAGTAATCCAGCACCTGGCGGACGATGGGGGCGGCCGCCTGGGCGCCGAAGCCGCCGTTCTCGACGAGTACCGCCAGGGCGATCTTCGGGTTGTCCGCCGGCGCGTAGGCGATGAAGAGGGCATGGTCGCGCAGTTCCTTCTTGACACCGCCTTCCTTGTATTGGGCCCCTTTCAGGGAGAAGACCTGGGCCGTCCCCGTCTTGCCGGCCGCCACGTATCCGGCCCCGGCGAAGGCGCGCGCGCCGGTGCCTTCCTTGTTCACGCCGACCATGGCGTTCTTGACGACCGCGATGTGCTCCGGTTTCAGCGGGATGGTCCGCATGGGCTTCGGCTCGACGTAGGTCTTCTCGCCGGTCCGGGTGTCGGTGATGTACTGGACCAGGTGCGGCCGGAACATGACGCCGTCGTTGGCGAGCGTGGCCATGGCCTGGGCCAGCTGGATGGGCGTGTAGGCGTTGTAGCCCTGGCCGATGCCGATGGAGATGGTCTCCCCCGCATACCACTTCTGCTGCTCGGGCTTGCGGAAGCGTTTCCGTTTCCATTCCTGGGAAGGCAGGATCCCTTCGGATTCGCCCATCCCCTTGTAGCCCACGTCGACGCCGGTTTTCTGCCCGAAGCCGAACTGGCGCATGAAGCTGGAGATGCCGTCGATGCCGAGGTCGTTGGCCAGCATGTAGTAGTAGGTGTCGCAGGAGACGACGATGGATTTGTACATGTCCACCGAACCGTGGCCGCCCTTCTTGTCGTCCCGGAAATAATGGTTGCCGAACTGGTAGCCGCCGGCGTCGAAGATGGTCTGTTCCGGCCGGCGCTTGCCGTAAGTCAGCGCCGCCAGGGCCATGTAGGGCTTGAAGGTGGAGCCGGGCGGGTAGGCCCCGTTCATCGCCCGGTTGACCATGGGCTTGTCGGGGGACTCGTTCAGTTCCTGCCAGTGCTGGCTGTCGATGCCGTCCACGAACAGGTTGGGATCGTAGTTGGGAACCGAGACGAGGGCCAGGATGCCGCCCGTGGAGGGCTCGATGGCGACCAGGGCGCCTCTTCGATCCCCGAAGGCCTTCTCGGCGATCTCCTGCAGTTTCGCATCGACGGTCAGGGTCAGGCTGTCGCCAGCCACGGGGGCCGTCCGGGCCAGCGTGCGCACGGCGCGCCCGCCGGCATCCACTTCCACCTGCTCGTAGCCGGAGACGCCATGCAGCTGGAACTCGTAGAACTGTTCCAGGCCCGTCTTGCCGAAATGGTCCGTGCCGCGGTAGTTGGCATCCTGGTCCTCCTCCTCGATGCGGTCCAGGTCCTTGTCGTTCACGCGGCCGATGTAGCCGAGCAGGTGGGAGGCGAAGGATCCGTAGGGATACTGGCGGAAAAGGCGGGCCTTGATATCCACGCCGGGAAAGCGGAACCGGTGGGCGATGAACTTCGCGACTTCCTCGTCGGTGAGCCGGGTGCGGATGGGCAGGGACTCGAAGTTGCGGCTTTCCTCCAGCAGGCGCTTGAAACGCTTCCTGTCCCGGGGCTGGACGTCGATGATCGCGGCCAGCGCATCGATGGTCGCCTCCAGGTCCTTCACCCGGGACGGTGTGATCTCCAGCGTGTAGGCGGAATAATTGCGCGCCAGCACCGCCCCGTTGCGGTCCACGATCAGGCCCCGGTTGGGCACGATGGGCACCAGGGAAATGCGGTTGTCCTCGGCCCGGGTCTGGTAGTACTCGTGCTGGATGATCTGCAGCCAGACGAAGCGGGCGAACAGGAGCCCGAAGCACAGCAGCACGAACCCCCCGGCAAAGGTCAGCCGGCTGCGGAATCGATCCAGTTCCTCCTGGGGATTCTTGAATTCCATCAGGGGTGAGGGGGGAGCCGGGAGTCGGGAGTCGAGAGCGAAACCTCCCGGCATCCGACCGCAGTTCCGCGGCCGAACCGCAGGTCAACGGGAGTGCGGCGAGTCGAGAACGACAATCGAAGGTACCCGACCCCAGTCTCGCCGCCGGGCCGCCCCGAGCCCGGACGTCCGGCGCCGAAGGCGCAACCCGCACCGGTCATCGACAAACGCTCCCCGTAATAAGCGAGCAAAGCGAGCTTGCAAGCTCCGCCGCCGATGGGTCGTCGAGGGACCGAGGACGACACAGTCCGGGCGCCGGGCCGCCCCGAGCCCGGACGTCCGGCGCCGAAGGCGCAACCCGCACCGGT
>DAOLKI010000325.1:0-3527 GCA_035331665.1 Rhodocyclaceae bacterium | reverse complement strand
GCTGGACGGTTACCTCGAAAGGTCGCTTCCGGCCGAATCGCCCGCAAACCCGCGCCAATGCTGGTGCTCCGCACTTTGACGGGAAAAATGACGGTAAATTTCTGCGGAGCAGCCTAAGGTGCATTACAAATCAACAGCTTAGAAGGCTCGCTGATGATTGAGTGGGAGTGATCGCGACGGGTCAGGCCTTCGCCGCCTGCACAGCCGCAGCCTTGCCGGCGGAGTGGAGCAGGGCGACCACCTTGTCGTGGCCGCCCTTGACGGCCAATTGCATCGGCGTCGTGCCGTCGCGCCGGGGAAGGTCCGGGTCGGCGCCGTTCTTCAGCAGCAGCCCGGCGACGATCAGGTCGCCGCGGGCGGCGGCGACGTGCAGGGGGGCCTCGCCCTGGTCGTTCGGCACGTTGGGGTCGAAACCCATGCCGAGGATCGTCTTCAGTTTGTAGGTCTGGTTCTTCTCGATCGCCTGGATCAGGGCATTGGTACTTTCCACGCTTTTCTTGCGTGGCGGTGGTTCGAGACCCATGGGCACCGCCTTGGTGCCGTAATTGAGGAGGGACCCGATCACCATGATCGCCAGGGCCACCAGCAAGGGCAATTTGGAAATTCCCAGTCCATCCGCCCATTGATCCGGCAGATTGGCGCCCACCGCCAGCAGGATGCAGAGCAGGAATACGAAAACCTTGAGGTAGAGAAACAGGGCGATCATCACCACGAGGCCCAGGACGGCCATCATCCAGCGCCGGTCTATGCCAGCGGATTGGAGCACGTCGGCCGGAAGATTGGCGACCACCGCCACGATGATCACCATGACCATCAGCATGCTTTCGCGGCGGATGCGAACGGCGACGAAGTCCATGGCCCCCTCCCTTGAGTCAGGTATTCAGTGTCCCGGAAAACCCGCGGCCCCGCAACCCCGAGCATGGGGGCAATGGCAGCCCCATTCAGAAACGTCATTCCGCGACCGGCGTTTTTTGCTATCGTATTGGTTTTTCAACAGGGGGGAGCGCCATGAAGCGTTGGATGTATTCGTTCGAGAAAGGCGATGGCAAGAACAAGATGCTGCTCGGGGGCAAGGGCGCCAACCTTTGCGAGATGACCCAGATCGGCCTCGCCGTACCGCCGGGATTCACCATCACCACCGAGGCCTGCCTGGCCTACCTCGACAAGGGCCACCTGCCGGACGGCATCTGGGAAGACGTCCAGGCCCACGTCAAGGAACTGGAACAGAAGACGGGCAAGGGTTTCGGATCCGCCGACAATCCCCTGCTGGTGTCAGTGCGTTCCGGTTCCGCCATGTCCATGCCGGGCATGATGGACACGATCCTGAACCTGGGCCTGAACGACCAGTCGCTCCAGGGCCTGATCAAGCAGACCAAGAACGAGCGTTTCGCCCAGGATGCCTACCGTCGCTTCATCCAGCTCTTCGGCAAGATCGCGCTGGGTATCGCCGACGAGATCTTCGATGCCAAGATGACGGAGATCAAGGCCAAGTACGGGGCAAAGCAGGATGTGGACCTGAAGGCCGAGCACCTGCAGGAACTGGCGACCGCCTACCTGGCCATCGTCCATGCCCATTCCGGCAAGCCCTTCCCTCAGGATCCCTACGAGCAACTCGAAATCGCCGTCAAGGCGGTGTTCCGTTCCTGGAACGGCAAGCGGGCCATCGACTACCGCAAGCAGTTCAGGATCACGACCGCCATGGCCAACGGCACGGCGGTGAACATCTGCACCATGGTCTTCGGCAACATGGGCAACGACTCGGGCACGGGTGTCGGCTTCACGCGCAATCCGGGCACCGGCGAAAACCTGATCTACGGCGAGTACCTCGTGAATGCCCAGGGCGAGGACGTGGTGGCCGGCATCCGTACCCCGAAGCCCATCGCCGAGATGGCCGCCGAGATGCCGGAGATCTATGCGCAATTGATGGAGTTGCACAACCGGCTCGAATCCCACTACAAGGAAGTGCAGGATTTCGAGTTCACGATCGAGAAGGGCCGTCTCTATTGCCTGCAGACCCGCAACGGCAAGATGAATGCCCGTGCCATGGTGCGCACCTCGGTGGAGATGTGTGACGCCGGCCTGATCTCCAAGGAAAAGGCGCTGCTGCGCGTCGAGCCCGCCATGCTCGAACAACTGCTGGTGCCCCAGCTGAACCCGAATTTCAAGGGCAAGTCCCTGGCCCAGGGCCTGCCGGCTTCGCCCGGCGCCGCTTCCGGCAAGATCGTCTTCGATGCCGATACGGCCGAGGCGAGGGGTCGGACCGGGGAAAGGATCATCCTGGTCCGCGAGGAGACCAAGCCCGAAGACATCCACGGATTCTTCCAGGCCCAGGGCATCCTCACCAGCCGTGGCGGCAAGACCTCCCACGCCGCCGTGGTCGCTCGCGGAATGGGCAAGCCCTGCGTCTCGGGCTGCGAGGCCATCCACATCGACGACATGGCGCGCGTGGCCCACATCGGGGACACCATCCTGCACGAGGGCGACGTGGTGACCATCGACGGCGGCACGGGTCACGTGTACGCGGGCGAGGTGCCGACCGTCGAACCGGAATTCTCCCCCGAACTCAATGTGCTGCTGGGCTGGGCGGACGAGGTGTCGCGCCTGGAAGTCCGCGCCAACGCGGACACCCCGAACGACGCCGCCAAGGCGCGTGGCTTCGGGGCCAAGGGCATCGGGCTGTGCCGCACGGAGCGCATGTTCAACAGCACCGACCGCCTGCCCATCGTCCAGGAGATGATCCTCGCCGAGTCGCCGGAAGAGCGCCAGGCCGCCCTGGACCGCCTGCTGCCCATCCAGCGCAATGACTTCAAGGGCATCTTCAAGGCCATGAAGGGCCTGCCGGTGACCGTCCGCCTCCTCGACCCTCCGATGCACGAGTTCCTCCCGACGTCGGCCCAGTTGGAGAGCGAGATCACCCACTTGCGCCACCTGAAGGACACGATCAAGGGGATCGAGGAACTGCCGGATACCCTGAAGCTCCTCAACCCGACTCTGTACCAGAAGTACTCGGACGGCCTCGCCCGCATGAACGAAAGCCTGTCCGTCTTCAAGGAGTCGCACCTGGAAGAGGACGTCATCGTCAAGAAGGAGAAGACCCTGCGCAAGGTCCGCGCGCTGGCCGAAGTCAATCCGATGCTGGGCCATCGCGGCGTCCGGCTGGGCATCACCTATCCGGAGATCTACTCGATGCAGATCCAGGCCATCCTGGAAGCTGCGGCCCTTTGCGCCAAGGAGGGTATCGAGTGCTATCCGGAGATCATGGTCCCGCAGGTGGCGACGGTCGAGGAACTCAAGCGGATCAAGAGCTACGTGGAGCGCATCCACAAGATCGTCGAACTGAGCCACGGCATCAACGTCCAGTTCAAGTTCGGCAGCATGCTTGAGGTGGTGCGCGCCTGCATGCGTGCCCACCGGATGGCCGAGATCGCGGAGTTCTTCTCCTTCGGCACCAACGACCTGACCCAGGCGACCTTCTCCTTCTCCCGCGAGGATGCGGAGAACAAGTTCCTGCCGGCCTACAACGACAC
>DAOLKI010000324.1:0-3541 GCA_035331665.1 Rhodocyclaceae bacterium | reverse complement strand
CATTGGCGATGCAGATACCTGACCTTCCCTACGACCTTCCCGACGATCGCGGCCACTTCGGCATCTATGGCGGCGTGTTCGTCGCCGAGACCCTGATGCCGGCCCTCGCCGAGCTGCGCGAAGCCTATGCCGAGGCCGGCCGCGACCCCGCCTTCCGGGCCGAATTCGAATACGAGCTGAAGCATTACGTCGGCCGGCCGAGCCCGATCTACCACGCCCGGCGCTGGTCCGACCTGCTGGGCGGCGCCCAGATCTACCTGAAGCGCGAGGACCTGAACCACACCGGCGCCCACAAGGTGAACAACTGCATCGGGCAGGCCCTCCTGGCCCGCCGCATGCGCAAGCCCCGGGTCATCGCCGAGACCGGGGCCGGCCAGCACGGCGTCGCCACGGCCACGGTCGCCGCGCGCTACGGCATGGAGTGCGTGGTGTACATGGGGTCCGAGGACATCAAGCGCCAGGCCGCCAATGTATATCGCATGAAGCTCCTGGGCGCGTCGGTGGTGCCGGTGGAATCCGGCTCCAAGACCCTGAAGGACGCCCTCAACGAGGCCATGCGCGACTGGGTCACGAACGTGGGCAACACCTTCTACATCATCGGCACCGTCGCCGGCCCGCATCCCTACCCGATGATGGTGCGCGATTTCCAGGCCGTGATCGGCGAGGAGTGCAAGGTGCAGATGCCCGAGCTGGCCGGACGCCAGCCGGACGCCGTGATCGCCTGCGTCGGCGGCGGCTCCAATGCCATGGGCATTTTCTATCCCTACATCCCGATCGAAGGCGTGCGCCTGGTGGGCGTCGAGGCGGCGGGGCACGGCATGGAGACCGGAAAGCACGCCGCTTCCCTGACTGCCGGGCGGCCGGGCGTGTTGCACGGCAACCGCACCTATCTGCTGCAGGACGCCAACGGCCAGATCATCGAGACCCACTCGGTCTCCGCGGGGCTGGACTACCCGGGGGTCGGCCCCGAGCATGCCTGGCTCAAGGATTCAGGCCGCGCGGAATACGTGACAGTCACCGACGAGGAGGCCCTGCGGGCCTTCCACGACCTGTGCCGTCTCGAGGGCATCATCCCGGCCCTCGAGTCGAGCCACGCGCTGGCCCACGCCGCGCGGCTCGCCCCGACGCTGCCGCGCGACCGCGTCCTGCTCGTCAATCTCTCCGGCCGCGGCGACAAGGACATGCACACCGTGGCCGAAAAATCAGGAATCCGCTTCTGATGGGACGCATCGCCGACACCTTTGCCCGGCTGGGCCGCGCAGGCCGCAAGGCCCTGATCCCCTTCATCACCGCCGGCGATCCGGAACCGGGCCTGACGCTGCCGCTGATGCGCGCCCTGGTCCAGGGCGGTGCCGACATCATCGAACTCGGCGTCCCGTTCTCGGACCCCATGGCCGACGGCCCGACCATCCAGCGGGCCTCGGAACGGGCGCTGACCTGGGGCACCAGCCTGCGCATCGTCCTCGGCATGGTGCGCGAGTTCCGCAAGGGGAACGCGGAGACGCCCGTCGTGCTGATGGGCTACGCGAATCCCATCGAAGCCTACGGCATCCCCGCCTTCGTGGCCGATGCCGCGGCGTCCGGCGTGGACGGCGTGCTGGTGGTGGATTACCCGCCCGAGGAGTGCGCCGAATTCGCCGCCGCGCTGAAGGCCGGCGGCCTCGATCCCATCTTCCTGCTGGCGCCCACGTCCAGCGACGCCCGCTTCGCGCAGGTGGCCCGGTCCGGCAGCGGTTACCTGTACTACGTGTCGCTGAAGGGCGTCACCGGCGCTGCCCACCTGGACCTGGACGAGGTGGCCCGGCGCATCCCGGCCATCCGGGAGCGCGTCGGCATGCCGGTGGGCGTGGGGTTCGGCATCCGCGACGGGGCCGCCGCGGCCCGGGTCGCCACGGTCGCCGACGCGGTCGTCATCGGCAGCCGCATCATCGAGGAGATCGAGAACGCCTCCCGCGAGCAGGCCCCGGCGCGGGTCGCCGCCTTCCTGGAAGGGGTCCGCCAGGCCATGGATGCCGGGAGACGCGCATGAGCGCGTGCCGCCGCGCCGCCCCAAGGCGGGCCAAGGCCGACCCGTGGAGCAGGTGCAGCCTGCGCACCAACGTCGCCCCCTCCCGCGGGGAGGGGGGTGGGGGGAGGGAAATCCCATGAACGCCCGCCGCCGGGCCGCCCCAAGGCGGGCGAAGGCACACCAGTGGAGCAGGTGCAGCCTGCGCACCAACGTCACCCCCTCCCGCGGGGAGGGGGGTGGGGGGAGGGAAATCCCATGAGCTGGATCCAGAAGCTTCTGCCGCCGAAGATCAAGCGTTCGGAAGGGGTGCGCAAGTCCATCCCGGAAGGACTGTGGAGCAAGTGCCCCGCCTGCGAGGCCGTCCTCTACAGCACGGACCTGGAGAACAACCAGCAGGTTTGCCCGAAGTGCTCGCATCACCTGCGCATCCGGGCCCGCCACCGCCTCGACCTGCTGCTCGATCCCGAGGGGCGCTACGAGATCGGCGGCGAGGTCGTCCCGGTGGACGCGCTGAAGTTCAAGGACAGCCGGCGCTATCCGGAACGCCTGGTGGCGGCCGCCGAGGACACCGGCGAATCCGATGCCCTCGTCGTTATGCAGGGGGCCATCAAGACCGTGCCGGCCGTGATCGCCTGTTTCGAATTCGAGTTTCTCGGCGGATCCATGGGATCCGTCGTCGGGGAACGTTTCGTCCGCGGCGTACGGGCGGCCATCGAAGGCCAGTCGCCCTTCGTCTGCATCACGGCGTCCGGCGGCGCGCGGATGCAGGAGGGCTTGCTGTCCCTGATGCAGATGGCCAAGACGACCGCCGCGGTGAGCCTCCTGGCAAGGCAGCGGCTGCCCTTCCTCACCGTGCTCACCGATCCGACGATGGGCGGAGTCTCGGCCTCGTTCGCCTTCGTCGGGGACGTGGTGATCGCCGAGCCCGGCGCCTTGATCGGGTTCGCCGGCCCGCGCGTCATCGAACAGACCGTGCGGCAGACGCTCCCGGAGGGTTTCCAGCGCGCCGAATTCCTGCTCGAGAAGGGTGCCATCGACATGATCGTCGACCGGCGCCAGATGCGCGACCGCCTCGCCTCGATCATCACCCTTCTGCAGGGCGCCCCGGCCGTCGCCTGATGGCCCCGCCTGCGAACCCGCCCGGCGCTGCGGGGGGGGCGGGAGATTCCCCGGCCGCGCAATCCCCTGAGAGCGGTCCCCGGCCGCGGACGCTGCCGGAATGGCTGGCCTACATCGAGGCCCGGCACACGAAGGCCATCGACCTGGGACTGGACCGGGTGCGCGCCGTCAGCCAGCGCCTCGGGCAGCGCCCGACCTGCCCGGTGGTCACCGTGGCCGGCACCAACGGCAAGGGTTCCACCTGCGCCATGCTGGAGAGCATCCTGGGCGCGGCGGGCTACCGGGTCGGCCTCTACACCTCGCCCCACCTGCTGCGCTACAACGAGCGGGTGAGGATCGCCGGGCGCGAGGCCTCCGACGAGGAACTCTGCGCGGGATTCGCCAGGGTCGAGGCGGCGCGCGGCGAAGTTCCCC
>DAOLKI010000323.1:0-3574 GCA_035331665.1 Rhodocyclaceae bacterium | reverse complement strand
GTGGGCCAGGTCCGGCCGGCGGCCGGACTTGTGCAGCACGAAGCTGTCCACGGCCGGCACGGCCCCTCCTTCGGCGTGGCGAAGCCGACGCCGCGGGTCCGGCCCGACAGCGTCGATTTCCGTACCGAGGGGCCTCCCCCGTTTGAACGGTTCCGGCGTTTGTCGTAAAGTAAGAATTCCTTACCATTCCGACGGAGGGCACCCGTGCTCGCGAAGATGACGTCGAAGAACCAGCTCACGCTGCCGAAGAGCGTCACGTCGGCCGTCGAGGCGGCCGAGTATTTCGAGGTGGAAGCCCGCAACGGGCAGATCGTGTTGACCCCGGTGCGCATCCAGCGGGGTGATGCGGTACGGGCCAAGCTGGCCGAACTCGGGCTGACGGAACGGGACGTGGCCGACGCCGTGCAATGGGCACGGCAACCCGCCGCCGGGACGAAGCGCGGCCGATGACCCGCCCGGCCGGGCCGCCCCGGATCGTCGTCGATACCAACCTGGTCTTGTCCGCGCTCGTGTTCGCGCATGGCCGCCCGGCGCCGCTGCGCCAGGCCTGGCTGACGCGGCGCGTGCGGCCCCTCGTTTCCCGGGCCACCGCCGCCGAGCTGATCCGCGTGCTGGCCTATCCGAAGTTCCGGCTCTCGCCGGCGGCGCAGGAGGAATTGCTGGCCGACTACCTGCCCTGTTGCACGACCGTGCAGATTCCCGAGCCGCTGCCACCGAGGTTCCGGGTGCCGGCCTGTCGCGACCCCTTCGACCTGCCTTTCCTGGAATTGGCAATCGTCGGCCGGGCGGGCGCGCTCCTCACCGGGGACCGGCATCTGCTGGAACTCGCCCCCGAATTCACCTGCCCCATCCTCACCGCCGAACGCTTCCTCGACACGCTCGCCGCCTGATCCGCTGCTCCCTCAGCGGACCTTGATCTCCGTCCACATCCTCGACAGCGCGCGCCGCATCTTGGGGTCGAAATCGCGCAGCATCTCCAGGCGCTTGAGGTTCGCCGGCGGCGGGAAGATCGCCGGGTCGGCGGCGATGGCGGGGGCGATGCGGGGCATGGCGGCGGCGTTGGGGTTGCCGGCGCCGATCAGGTTGGAGACGTCGGCGGCGTTCTCGCCTTCCAGCATGAAGTCGATGAAGCGGTGGGCCAGGTCCGGCCGGCGGCCGGACTTGTGCAGCACGAAGCTGTCCACGGCCAGCACGGCGCCCTCCCTCGGCGTGGTGAAGCCGATGGTGAAGGGACGGCCGGCGGCCCGGGCGTCCTCCCGCGCACGGAACATGTCGTTCGAGTAGCCGTGGGCGACCCAGATGTTGCCGATGGCGAGGTCCTTGATGTAGGTGCTGTTGGAGAAGGTGGCCCAGTAGGGCTTGGCGCGCAGGATCAGGCGCTTCGCCTCGTCCCACTCGGCCAGGTCGCGGGACTGGACGGAATGGCCCAGGTAGCGCATGGCGGCGGCCATCAGCTCCCGCTGGCTGTTGAGCACGGTCACGCGGCCGCGGATCTTCTCCAGGTGCTTCGGTTCGAAGATCAGGGCCCAGGTGTCGGTGGGCAGGCCCAGGGCCTGGAGCTTTTCCACGTTGTAGCCGATGAGTGTCACCGAGGTGGCGTAGGGCACCGAATAACGGTTGCCCGGGTCGTACCAGGGGTCCAGGAACTCGGGCTTCAGGTTCGCGAAGTGCGGCAGTTGCGCCCTGTCCAGGGGCCGCAGGCCGCCGCGGCGGACGAGGGATTCGACGGCATTGCCCGTGGGCACCAGCAGGTCGTAGCCGACGGCGCCGGCCTCCAGCTTGGCCAGCATCTCCTCGTTGTCCGAGTAGTAGTCCTGCTTGAGGCGGCAGCCGCAGCGCGCCTCGAAGCGGACCACCGTCTCGTCGGAAATGTAGTTGTTCCAGTTGTAGAGGTGGAGGACGTCATCGGCGTGGGCGGCAAGGGCGAAGAGCCATGCACCGCCGAGGACGCAGAGGAAGCAGAGCACGCGCAGGAAGGCGAATCCAGGCGAATCCTGCGGGGGCATCCCGGTGCCGCGCTTGGCCGCCGGCTCACCGCCGGGCCCACATTTTCTGCCCCTGGCCGTGGGAACCATGTCCTTCCTCTGCGTCCTCCGCGTCCTCTGTGGTGGAAAGGTTTTCATGCCTCGCGCTTCGGCGCCCTCCGCGCACCGGCCATCGCCAACCGTTCCGGTCAGGGCAGGTTCTCGAGGTCGTCGACGTCCCTTGCGCGGCCGCTGGCGCGCTTGTTCGCCTTGAGGTCTTCGAGGCCGATGAAATGCAACGGGATGCCGTCGTGTTCGATGCGCTCCCGGCGAGGCCAGGCATCGGCGAAGCCGACACCGTCGATGTCGGTCAGCAGGTCGATCCGGAACGGGGGATAGCCCAATTGAACCACCCGGTCGGGGGTGGTGAAGTCCTCGACGGTGAGCCCCACCGCCCCGAAACCGAAGTCGCGCAGGGCCTCGACGAGGCGGGCCGCGTTCTCCGGGGTCCGGCTTATCCGGATGTCCAGGTCGCCCGTGAAGCGGGGCCGGCCGTGGAAGGCCATCGCGTAGCCGCCGACGACGAGGTATTCAACCCCGCGGGCGTTCAAGAACGCGACAAACTCTTTGAAGTCCTTGGCCAGCATCCGGATGCATTTCCAGCCAGGCGAGGCGGAGCCGCTCGACGGAATCGAGCCTTTCGCCCGGCGGGCGGGACAGCCAGAACTCGGTGTCGCGGGGTGCCTGCCTGAGCGGGTGGCGTGAGACGACGCGTTCCATGGGCCCGATTCTACCCCCTCGCCATGGCCGGCCGCGGCTTGGTGAGCGCCGTCACCGGGAGCCCTTCAGCACGTCCGGCGCGAAGCGGCTGGCCAGGAAGATCAGCGTCAGGGTGAGGCCCATCAGCAGCGTGGAGACGGCGTTGACCTCCGGCGTCACCGCCACCTTGATCATGGAATAGATCTGCAGCGGCAGCGTGGTGACGCCGACGCCGGCGACGAAGAAGGTGATGACGAAGTCGTCGATGGAGAGGGTGAAGCCCATCAGGAAGCCGGCCACCAGCGCCGGCAGGATCAGGGGGAAGGTGACGCGGCGGAAGGTGGCCCAGGGCGTGGCGCCCAGGTCCCGCGCGGCTTCGAAGATGCTCTCGTCCATGCCGGCAAGCCGGGCCCGCACGATGACGGCCACGAAGCCGATGGAGAAGGTGACGTGGGCGACCAGGATGGAGGCGAAGCCCAGGGTCAGGTCCAGGGCCTGGCGGAAGAACAGCAGCAGGGAGACGCCGAGCAGGATCTCCGGCATGGCCACGGGGGTGAGGACCAGGAAGGGCAGGAAGGGCAGCCGGTAGCGGTGCATGGCCAGCCCCGCCATGGCGCCCAGCACCGTGGAGAGGGCGGCGGAGAGCAGGGCGATGCTGACGGAATTGGCGGCGGCGCGCAGCATCTCCTCGTCGTGCAGGAGCTTCGCGTACCAGTGGGTGGTGAAGCCGACCCACTGGGCGTTCAGCACCGAGTCGTTGAAGGAGAAGACCACCACCACGGCCAGGGGGACGTAGAGGAAGGCATAGACGGCCAGGGAGGCGGCCCAGAGCCAGGGTCTGGTCATGGGGA
>DAOLKI010000322.1:0-3580 GCA_035331665.1 Rhodocyclaceae bacterium | reverse complement strand
CAGATGGCCAACTTCTGGATGCTCAACGATTTCAGCGTGCTCGGCTGGATCGGCTCCAGGAACGGCGATTTCCCCCCGAATCCGCAATGGGCCCCGACCGCCCGCTACTACGCGTTCCAGATGTTCTCGCGCCACTTCGGGGATCAACTGGTCCGCTATCGGGCCGATGGCCCGACCTTCGACAGCGAGACGGTCGGCCTGACCGAAGGCGTCAAATCGGTTCCTTACCTGGACGTGATCGCGAGCCAGTCGGCGGATGGCAGGAACCTGTATATCCTCGCCATCAATCGACATTTCGACAGCCCGATCGACGCGACCATCTCGGTTTCCGGGTTCCGGCCGAAGAAGGATGGCACGGTCGTCTCCCTGACCGGGAGCGGCATCGACGCCAACACAGGCACCCAGGTGATTCGCGTGCCGGGACTGGTCTGGGGAAACCAGGTCGAGGACAGCCAGCACCGCAGATTCCATCGGGGAAGCCCGGAGGACGTGGTTTTTGCCAGCCGGTCGCTGGACGTGTTTGCGGAGAAGTTCGCCTACCGCTTTCCGCCCCATTCGGTGACCTCGCTGGTCCTCGTCAAGCGTTAGGCGGGTCGCCGCGTCGTGGAGGTTTCGGCACTGGATACCGCTGCACGTCCGCGCGTCACCGTGGTCGTCCCCGCCTACGGGCGGACGGCGCTGCTCAAGACGGCCGTCGAATCGCTCCTCGATCAGGATCTGCCCGGCGAAGAGTACGAAGTCATCGTCGTGGACAGTTCGCCGGACGACCGGAACCAGCAGATGGTGGACAGCCTGCGCGTCCCATCCGGATGTTCCGTCACCTGCCTGCGGAAGTCCGCCGAGGGCCCGGGTCCGTCACGCAATCTCGGTGCGCGCAGCGGGCGGGCACCGGTCATCGCGTTCATGGACAGCGATTGCCAGGCCGGGCGGGGCTGGCTGCGCGCCGGGCTGGCCGCTTTCGACGATGGCGTGGGCATCGTTCAGGGCAAGGTCCTTCCGGTTCCCGGTGCTCCCCACAACATCTTCAATCGGACCCTGCGCGTCGAGGCGGAGAGCTTCCTGTACGAGACGGCCAATATCTTCTACCGGCGCGATGCCTTCGAGCAGGCAGGCGGCTTTCCGGCGTCGGAACTGTCCCCGAACGCCCTGTTTCCTTTCGGGGGCGAGGACGTGGCCCTGGCCTGGGGGGTCAAACGGGCCGGATGGCAAACCCGTTTCTCGGCGGAAGCGCTGGTGCTCCACGTGGTATTCCGGATCACGCCGTGGCAGTGGCTGGTGGACAAGCATATGTACATCTGCCCGCGCATCGTGCGGGACTTCCCCGAAACCCGGCGGTTCTTCTATCGCGGCTACTTCTTCGACCGGGTGCAGGCGGCGCTGGTGCTCGGACTCGTTTCCGCGGCGGCGGCCGTCCTGTCGTCCGGGTGGGCAGGCGTCGGCATCCTGCCCTACCTGTGGGTGCGCGGCAGCGAGCCGACCGTGGCGCTGCGCGGCCCGCTACGCCTCCTGCGCGTCGGCTTCTACCTTCCGCGCGACCTGATTTCGCTGGCCCTGCTGGCGGCGGGCAGCCTGCGGTTCCGCGCCCTCCTCCTCTGAACGCCCATCAGACATCGCCGCGGTTGACCCAGCCGGAGCTTTCGTCCTGGATCATCGGTTTGATCCCTTCCCTGGCCTCCCGCCGGGCCTGCCGGTAGCCGGCCACGACGGCGCGCCGGAACACGAGGTAGTAATAGAGGTCGGAGACCCGGTTCCGCCGTCCTTCGGTGGCTCCCAGGGCGCGCAGCGAGGCGCGCGTCAGCGGGTTGTCGAACAGGCGAAATCCGGCCCGATTGACCAGGCGCCTGATCACGAGCGGCCACCCGATGCTGGGATCGATCACCCCGAACTTGCGCTTGAGTTCCGGATCCGGCAGGTATTGGCAGGTGGCGTAGATCCATCGGCCGGTGAAGATGCCTTTGGCCTCGAGACCGGCGGGTGTCATCTGGTGCAGGTGCTGGCCCCGGGCATTCGGCAGGAAATGGAGTTCCATGCCGCCCTGCTCGAGCCGGTGACCGCAGATCATGTCCTCGTTATAGAGGAAGCGCTCGTCGAACATTCCCTTCTCGAGCATGAAGGCCCGCTTGACGGAGACGTTGCAGGTCCAGAAGTGAAAATAGCGCAGCCGATCCATGTTGCGGACGCTGTCGTAAGGGAAGGAGTGGAACAGCGACATGGGATCCGTCAGGAGGCTCTCCGGGACGTAAGCCTCCCCGACGGCCGCTTGTTGCGGCTCCGGGTGGCGCAGATGGAATTCGGCGTATGCCTGGACCAGCCCGGGCTCGGGCAGCACGTCGTCATCGAGGATCACCACCGCGTCGCCGTCGGCGGCGCGGATTCCGACATTGCGGGGCGCCGAGGGGCCGCCCGTCGGGGCGATGCTGCGGTAACGCAACAATTCCGGGGCGGCCGCGGCGGCCTGGGAAAGCACCGCCCGCGTCTCGTCGGACGATCCGTTGTCGACGAATATCACCTCGTAGCTGACCCCGGGACCGATCTGCTGGCCGAGCAGGGCCGGGATGGTACCGCGGATCAGGCGGGCCCGATTGAAGGTCGGTATGACGACGGAAATCCGCATGGTTCAATTCTCGTGGATCGGCCGGAAGGTGGGGCGACGGAGGCGGCGGGCGACTATGGTCCCTGGCGGTACGTCTGCGCAGACGCCGACGCAGAATTCTATCCGCGCGTCGTCCCCGACATGGATGGGCCCGATCAGGACCGCGTGGCCTCCCACCATCACCCTGTCGCCGAGCCGAGGACCCCCCTCGATGGATCCGTCGAGCCGGCCCTCGCGGGCGCAGCACACCGCCATGGAGTACAGGGTCAACCCCTCCCCGGCGCAGCCGTGGAACACGACCCCGGGCGGATGCGGCAGGCGACAGCCCGGCCCGATGCAACTCTGCGGGGTGATGCTCGTCTTGTGCAGGACGAAATTGAACCGGGAGACGGCGGTGGCGGCGCGATGCCAGCCATTGACGTGCAGCCAGTGGGCCGTTCGGTGCAGGGCGAGGCAGATGATCTCCGGCCGCAACAGGGTGCTCAGGCGCGTGACGAACCGGTCTCCGCGCGCCACGTTGTCCGGTGAGCTGTTCATGTAGCGGCGGATGTCGGCACGGATCTCCTCCCGCACGCGGCACAACCGGTGGTGTTCCCGGTCCCGACAGCCCTGGCTCATGGCAGGTCCCTGCGCCGGATGTAGCGCGGCGCCGGCCATTCGACACGCGTGTCGTCCGGCACGTCGCGCGCAACGGCGATGCCGGCTCCCACCCGAACGCGATGGCCGATCCGGATCGGTCCGAGAACGCCGCTGTGAGGCTCGAGGACCACGTCGTCGCCGAGCACCGCCAGGCCCGGTCCGGCCCCCACGTCATCGCGACGTCCGAGTTCTCCCCCGATCCCCGCGCAGGCCATGACGGTCAGGTTGCGGCCGGCGGTGCCCATGATGGCCGTCCCCGGAGGATGCATGATCACGAGTCCCGGTCCGAGGTCCGCCGGCTCGCTGATGTCGGCGCCTGTCAGAACGAGGTTCAGATGCCAGACGAGC
>DAOLKI010000321.1:0-3609 GCA_035331665.1 Rhodocyclaceae bacterium | reverse complement strand
CCGGCGATCTTCGTCGGCGGCGGCTACGATACCAACCAGGATTATGCGAGCAGCTTCCCCCCGACCGCCGACACCCGGGGCCGCGCGATGTACGTCATCGACGCGGTCACGGCCACTCTCGTGAAGGCTTTCCAGAACGGCGGCAGCAAGATGGTGAGCGGAGGCGCGATCAGCGGCATGGACTACAGCATCCCGTCCGACGTGGCCGCCCTGAACACCGACCTGGATGGCGAAGGTCTGATCGACAGGGCCTACGTCGGCGACAGCGGCGGCCAGGTCTGGCGGTTCGACGTGAACAGCCCCGACCCGGGCGAATGGACGGCGCGGATCATTGCCACCCTATCGGGCACGGCCCTGGTGTCGCCCTTCCCGGACGACACCGCCACCTTCACGCGGACCCCGGGTCTGAAGCGCAAGTTCATGTACCCGCCGGTGGTGGTCAAGCAGCAGATCGAATTCACCGATTCGGGCGGCACTGCCGTGAAAGACCGCTACGACGGGGTCTACATCGGCACCGGCGACCGGGAGAATCCGAACTTCGGCACCTCGGACGATGCCATGTTCATGATCAAGGACTACGACATCGGCCTCACGGCCTCGAACACGGCCCCGTCGACGATCGGCAACATGATGAACATCTACGACCTGGGGATCAGTTGCTCGGGATCTCCGGAAACGTGTTCCCAGACCATCACCAACACGGACAAGGAACTGCTCAAGACGAAGCAGGGCTGGTACTACCCTCTGAAGAACGGGGAGAAGGTGACCGCATCGCCGACGGTGTTCCAGAATGTGCTCCGGTTCGCGACCTTCAGCCCGAACGAGTCCTTGGATTCCTGCCTGCCGGCAGGGCGCGGCGCCCTCTACGTGATGGGTGCGCAGTTCGGCGAACTGGTGAACGCGCTCACCTCATCGGCCACATTGCCCATCGCTCGCCAATACACCGGCTTTTCCGTCCGGGGTTTCATCCCGACCGGCACCGTCCTGATCCGCGACAAGAACATCTACGTGGTGCATATCGCCGAAGGACGGCTGCTGTACCAGAAGATCGGTACCGTCGGCGGCGCGACGAAGATCTACTGGTATCGCGAACAGGCCCGCTGAGCGGGTAGCCTGCCACCGTTCGAAAGCCCCGCCGCGGCGGGGCTTTTCTTTTCGGCGGGCCGCGCGTCGATCAGGCCAGTTCGCGGGGCAGCGGGAAGACGACCCGCTCCTCGATTCCCTCCAGTCGCCTCACGCCGTCGGCCCCGAGCGCCTGCAACCGGGCGATGACCTGTTCGACGAGGATTTCCGGGGCCGAGGCCCCCGCGGAGAGGCCCACGCAGCGACGGTCTCGGAGCCACTCCGGATCCACTTCCTCGGCCCGATCGACCAAGTGCGCCGCAACACCGAGATTGGCGGCAACCTCGCGCAGGCGGTTGGGGTTGGAACTGTTGGGTGAGCCGACCACGATCACGAGGTCGCATTCCTTCGCCATCATCTTCACGGCGTCCTGGCGATTCTGCGTCGCGTAGCAGATGTCGTCCTTCTTGGGCCCCGAGATTTCCGGAAAACGCGCCCGCAGCGCCGCGACGATGGTCGCCGCGTCGTCCACCGACAGGGTCGTCTGGGTCACATAGGCGAGCTTCGCCGGGCTGGCTACCTGCAATCGTTCCACGTCCGCCGCGTTTTCGACCAGATACATGCCGCCGTCCGCCTGGCCCATGGTGCCCTCCACCTCGGGATGCCCCTTGTGGCCGATCATCACCACTTCCCGGCCCTGCTCCCGCATGCGGGTCACCTCGACGTGCACCTTGGTGACCAGAGGGCACGTGGCATCGAACACCCGCAGGCCGCGGCGCTCGGCCTCGGTGCGCACCGACTGGGGCACGCCGTGGGCGCTGAAGATCAGCGTCGCGCCGTCCGGAACCTCGTCGAGATCCTCGATGAAGATCGCCCCCTTGGCGCGCAAATCGTCCACCACGTAGCGGTTGTGGACCACCTCGTGGCGCACGTAGATCGGGGCGCCGAACTTTTCCAGTGCCCGGTCCACGATCGCGATCGCCCGGTCCACGCCGGCGCAGAATCCGCGCGGATTCGCCAATACCAGACGGATTCCGGCCGCCATCACAGGACCCCCACGACCCGGACCTCGAAACGGATCGACTTGCCGGCCAGTGGGTGATTGAAGTCCACCAGGACGGAAGCCGCGTCCATCTCCCGCACCAGCCCCGCGTACTTGGAACCGTCCGGCGCGGCGAACTCGATCAGGCTGTGCAGTTCCACTTCCGCGCCGGGCGGCAGGCCCGAACGGGCGACCCGCTGGACGAGTTGCGGGTTGTGCAGCCCGAAGGCCTGCTGGGGTTCGAGCAGAAAGACGTGGTGCTCGCCCACCGGCAGGCCCACGAGGCATTGCTCCAGGGTGGGGACCAGTTCGCCGCTGCCCAGTTGCAGCGTGGCCGGCGTCGAGCCGAACGTGCCCACCAGTTCCGTGTCGTCCGCCGCGGCGATCCGGTAATGCAGGGTCACGAAGCTGTCGGCGGCCACCGTATGGGCGGTTTCAGTCATGGAGTTTCTCCGGGGATTTCTGGAAGAGCT
Source organism: Rhodocyclaceae bacterium (assembly GCA_035331665.1). Classification (GTDB taxonomy): domain Bacteria; phylum Pseudomonadota; class Gammaproteobacteria; order Burkholderiales; family Rhodocyclaceae; genus JAEUNJ01. The sequence continues at coordinate 1,032 of DAOLKI010000321.1, read as the reverse complement.
GCAGCCACACCAGCAATGCGACGCCGACCGAAATGGCCGAGTCGGCCACGTTGAAGGCCGGCCAGTACCAGCCGGCCGCGTGGAAGGAAAGGAAGTCGGCCACCGCCCCGAAGCGCAGGCGGTCCACCACGTTGCCCAGGGCGCCGCCCATGACGAGCGCAAGGGCGAGGGACTGCAGGCGCGCTTCCGGGTGCCGGCGGAGCATGGCGGCGATCCACGCCGAGATGCCCAGGGCCAGCAGCACGAAGAACCAGCGCTGCCAGCCGCCGGCGCCGGCCAGGAAGCTGAATGCGGCACCGCTGTTGAAGACCAGCACCAGGTCGAAGAAGCCGGTCACCGGGAGCACCTCGCCCGGCGCGAAGGCAGCCATCACCCAGGCCTTGGTGCCCTGGTCGAGGACGATGACGCCGGCGGCCAGGGCGAGCCAGGGAAGCATCGCGTCGCGCCCGCCGCCCCTCAGGCGGCGTCGCGGGGTTCCCCGTCGCCGAACAGGTTGGACGTGCAGCGTCCGCACAGCTCGGGATGCTCCGGCCCGGCCCCAACGTCCTCGCGCCAGTGCCAGCAGCGTGCGCATTTGGCATGGGCCGAGGGCGTGGCGATCACGGCCTCCGCGCCGGCGTCCGTTGCCTTGACCAGCGTGGCCTTGGAGCAGAGCAGCACGAAGCGCAGGTCGTCGCCCAGGCTGGCCAGCAGTTCGTACTTCGCGCCGCTGGCGCGGACCTCCACCTCGGCCTGCAGGGAGGATCCGATCTTGCCCGCCGTGCGCAGGTCCTCCAGCACCTTCGCGGCCTCGGCCTTCACCTCGCGGATGCGCCCCCAGCGCTCCTCGAGGTTGGCGTCCTCGTCGTGGACCGGCAGTTCGTGCCAGGTGGCGAGCATCACCGAATCGCCCTGGCCGGCGATCCGCCAGATCTCCTCCCCCGTGAAGGACAGGATCGGGGCCATCAGCCGCACCACCGACTGCAGGATGTGCCAGAGCGCGCTCTGCGCCGCGCGGCGGGGGCGGGAACCGACTGCCGTCGTGTAGAGGCG